>JAYSSH010000121.1:0-5821 GCA_043720635.1 Candidatus Kaiserbacteria bacterium | reverse complement strand
ACCAAACGAACCGAATGAAGGAGTTGGCAAAGACGCTTGGTATCACTATCAAGGAAGTGCTTACAGAAGCGAAGACCGCCAAGAAACCATACTGTCGTCCTGTATTTTCGGAGATGCTTGAGCGTATTGAGAGAGGAGAAGCTCAAGGTATTTTGTGTTGGCAAATAAACCGTCTTTCTCGAAATCCTATTGATAGCGGTACCTTGAGTTGGATGCTTCAGCAAGGAGCTTTGAAATCTATCCAGACTATTGACCGCCAGTATCTTCCTGACGACAACGTGCTACTTTTCAACGTTGAAAGTGGAATGGCAAATCAGTTCATCATTGACCTGCGAAAAAACAGTCGGCGGGGTATGGAAGGAAAAGCGGACCGAGGATGGCTACCTTCCCGTTCCCCCCTTGGGTATTTCAATGACGTTATCGAACATACCATCATAGAAGACAAGGAACGTTTTGTGATTGTGCGGAAGATGTGGGATTTGATGCTTACGGGAAACTATACACCCCAACAAATCAGACAGATTGCGAATAAAGAGTGGGGCTTTCGTACACCAAAGACAAAACGTGGTGGCGGTGTAGAACTCGCCAATAGCGTGATGTACAAGATGTTTACCAATATCTTCTACACGGGGGCATTTACGTGGGCTGGAACAGTCTACAAGGGCAACCATACACCGATGATTACTCTTGAGGAGTATGACCGTGTGCAGGTCATTCTAGGCAAGAAAGGAAAGCCACGCTCACAGACACACGAGTTTGCTTATACAGGCATTATGCGATGCAAAGTATGTGGCTCTATGTACACCGCAAGCGAAAAGACTAAAATCATAAAAAGCACTGGCGATTTGAAAACATACGTGTATTACCACTGCACTGGAAGAAAAAAGGATGCGGTTTGTGACCAGAAAAATCCTATGACGCTCAAGGAGTTGGAAGACCAAATTGATATAAAACTTGAACGCTTCACAATTCTCCCAAAGTTTCAGGAGTGGGCGTTGGAAATACTGAACAGAGATAATGATAAAGAAATTGAGGAACGGACCAAGATATACGAAAATCAGCACAATGCACTCACTTCAACCCAGAAAGAGCTAGATATGCTCACCAAGATGAGGTATCGGGAACTTATTGACGACGAAACCTTCATCAGAGAGCGAGACGACCTCAAAGCAAAGATTGTAAAGCTTACGAGCAATCTGCGGGAGACAGAGAGCCGAGCCGATAAGTGGTTGGAACTCACAGAAAAAACATTCCTATTCGCTTGTTATGCACGAAAAGAGTTTATTACTGGCTCTCTTGAAAAGAAGCGAGAGATATATTCAGCACTCGGTCAGAACTATCTGGTAAAAGACAAAGAAATCCATATAACACACAATGAATGGTTCGTTCCAATACAAAAAGCCTATCCTGCGTTAGAGGAAGAATATAATCGGTTGGAACTGGACAAAAACCTTTCTGTAGCAACACGTAATGAACGTTTTGCTCAACTTATTCTCTCTTGGGGCGGCTAGAGAGAATCGAACTCTCGATACCGGTTCCACAAACCGGAGTTTTACCACTAAACTATAGCCGCCATTTCCCATTGAGTTAAGCTCTTTGGTGCACACTGTTATACCTATTTTTGAGCAAAAAGTCGAGGGCGTTAGGCTGGTTTCTAGTATATGTGCCTGTTCAGGGCTACTAAAAGTTTGTATACTCTTATTATATGAATCAAGAAACTTTGTTGGTGGCGTTGTTTTTTCTGTTTATGTTGGGGGCGGGAATTGGGTTTTATATTGCGCGGATGATTTTTTCGTAGATGTCTATGAAAAAGTGCTTACTGGTCATGGTGGGGCTATTGTCGGTATGGACGATAAGTTCTGTGACCCAGGCCCAAGAGGTACATCAGGACTTGCAAGAAACTGTGAAGGCTCGGGTTCTTGAAGTGGTAGAGCAGCGTGATCGACAGATTACGGGTACAGACGCTACTACCACCGTGCAGACCCTCCGGATAGAGTTACTCGAAGGGGAGAAGGAGGGGGAAGTGGTGGCGCTTGATAACGACATTATGGTTTTATTCGTTGGAGATACGATTTTTGTGAACAGGTTAGTTGCAATTGATGAGACGGAATATTTTACTTTTAAAGACGTGGAGCGCCGACCGCAATTATTTTGGATGGGGGTGCTGATGGTCGGGCTTGTGCTTTTGTTTGCTGGGTGGCAGGGGATGCGGGCTTTGGTCAGTCTCGGGATTAGTATTGCGGCGATTGTGTTTTTGCTTGTGCCAGCATTACTTGCTGGGTATGAGCCGGCGTTAGCAAGTCTATTAATTGCGGGGGTGATTTTAGGAGTGTCGCTCTTTCTCACTCATGGGGTGAAGCCACGAGTTATTATTGCTTTTATTGGGACGTTTAGTGCCGTAGGGATAACTTGTTTAATTGCCTGGTTGTCGGTGGATTGGTTGCGACTAACAGGCTTTGGTTCAGACGCATCAGTGTATTTAAATTTCTCAACTGGTGGCACCCTTGATATCACCGGCTTACTTCTGGGGAGTATTATTATTGGGTTGCTGGGAGTACTTGATGACGTCTCGATAACCCAAGCTTCGGTCGTACAGGAACTTCGTGGTGCTAATCCTGCTCTGTCTAGTTTTGAATTATACAAACGAGCGATTAATGTGGGGCGGGATCACGTGGGCTCGCTCGTTAATACACTTGCGCTGGCGTATTTGGGGACGGCATTACCACTTATTATGTTTTATGCCCGAGCCAACGCTGATTTTTGGCAATCTATAAACCAAGAAATAATTGCTTCGGAAATCCTGCGGATTATTATTGGGAGTATCGGACTCATCTTAGCGGTGCCGTTTACTACCACGGTCGCAGCCTGGTACTTTGGTAATCGTACCGTTGATTCTGAAACCACGCACGGGCATAGCCACTATCACCATCATTAGGCTATACTGTAGATATTTAATAATATAATTTTATATATGAAAGATTTTATTGCAGAATTTAAAGCGTTCGCGATGAAAGGTAACGTAATTGACTTAGCGGTAGCGGTCGTGATAGGGGCGGCTTTTGGGAAAATTGTAGCTTCGCTCGTTGAGAACATAATCATGCCGACAATTGGAATTTTACTTGGTGGCGTTGATTTTACGGAATGGTCTATTGCGGTAGGGGATGCTGTCATTACGTACGGAGTCTTTATTCAAAGTATCTTTGATTTCACGATTATTGCCTTTGTAATCTTTATGGTTGTCCGGGCCATAACACGTTTACAGAAGAAAGAAGAAGCTGCGCCAACGGCACCAGCTGAACCCTCAGCCGAGGTAAAGCTCTTGATGGAAATCCGCGATAGTTTGCGTCATCATCATAATTAATATAATAAGCCAAAAAAACTCAGGTACCAAGGTGCCTGAGGTTTTTTTGTGCTACGTTTTCGTTACCCACTTGGCAATTATTAGAAAAGGTTTCTTAGTGTTGCCAGTTGTGCGAGTTATCCCCATCTTTTGTACCAGCTCTTTTTGAGCAACCTTACTTTAAGCCATATCTCCACACTATAGCCCTTTTTTACATTTCCGGTAAAAACCTTTATTATAGATATATCACCGCGTGTTTCTCCACCGCGATGTGTGTCGGAGGTCAAGACACGCAGCGTTATGCTTTTTTAAAAGCGTACCTGAGCACAGTTGTTTAACTGGGCAGTCTTTACCTCACCTTGTAGTCGCGCACATGTATTAATTAAATTGAATTGTTATTTAGGTATATGGAAATTAAACACATTAAAAAGCGTGATGGATCACTACAGTCCTTCGATATTGTAAAAATCGAACACGCTATTTTAATGGCTCTGAAAGAAACCAACGAAGGCGTAAAAGAAGATGCAGCGAAAGTAGCCTCCCGGGTACATCAAAATACTGTCTCGATGTGTGTTCAGGCGGGCACTGCCGAAGCGGGGGACCCACAATCACAAAAATGTATTAACGGGTATCCAACCGTTGAAGAAGTACAAGATATTGTTGAGGCGTCCTTAATGGAGCTGGGTTATTTTGAAACGGCTAAGGCGTACATTATCTATCGAAATGAGCGCAAGAAGATGCGTGAACCAGATATTTTCCGCAAGCGACCAAACCTTAAGCCTTATGAGTATCCAGAACTCTATGAATACGTTGACGCCGTCCGTCACTCATACTGGGTACATACCGAGTTTAACTTTACCGGTGATGTGCAGAATTTTCATGTAAATGTAAATGATGTGGAGCGTAGTGCCATCAAAAACACGATGCTTGCCATCGCGCAGATTGAAGTAGCGGTAAAAAGTTTCTGGGGTGACATCTACAAAAAAATGCCTAAGGCAGAGATTGGGGCAGTAGGAGCCACCTTTGCTGAGTCAGAAGTGCGTCACACCGATGCCTACTCACACTTGCTTGAAATTCTCGGACTTAATAATGAGTTCACGAAGATCAAACATATTCCGGTCATTCAATCTCGGATGAATTATTTAGAAAAAGTAAGTGAGCTATCAAAAACGAGTGAAAATAAAGAATACGCGCAAGCGGTCATGCTGTTCTCACTCTTTGTAGAGCATGTGTCATTGTTCTCACAATTTTTGATTATGATGTCCTTCAATAAACATAAAAACTTATTTAAGGGAATCAGTAATGCGGTGGAAGCAACGTCGAAGGAAGAAAACCTGCACGGTATGTTTGGGATTGATGTGATTAACATCATTAAAAAAGAACACCCAGAATGGTTCGACGCCGAAGCCAAGAATAAAATCATGACTGCCTGCGAAGAAGCCTTTGAAGCTGAAAGTAAGGTGATTGATTGGATCTTTGAAGCTGGAGAACTTGATTTCTTGCCCGCTAATAACGTTAAGGAGTTTGTGAAGCATCGCTTCAATAACTCGCTTGTATCTATTGGCATGGAACGATTGTTTGATGTAAATCCGGTATTGCTTGAAGAAACTGATTGGTTTGACAATGAAGTAATCGCTACCAAGCACGTTGATTTCTTTGACAAGCGATCAATTAACTACAACAAACGCTCAGCGAGCGTGACGAGTGAAGATTTGTTTTAACTTGAAGGTAGGAGTGTCGCACTCTTTATTATTCCGCATTAAGCATTGATTGTATGGCTACCGAAAATAAACCGTGGGACTGGGTAAATGATAATACACGTGCGTTTATGGCGCGCGGGTATCTTGTAGAAGGACAAACAACTGAAGAACGAGTGCGCGCCATTGCAGAATTTGCTGAGGGAATTCTCGGACAAAAAGGCTTTGCAGAAAAATTTGAAAAATACATGAGTCTCGGGTGGATTTCGCTTGCTACTCCGGTGTGGGCTAACTTTGGTCTTAAGCGGGGGTTACCGATTAGTTGTTTCGGTTCCTTTGTGGGGGACGACATGGCCAACATTTTGCATACGCAAAGTGAAGTCGGCATGATGAGTAAATATGGGGGAGGGTGTTCAGCCTATTTTGGTGCCCTTCGTCCCCGGGGTGCTGAGATTACCCAAAATGGTTACTCGTCAGGGCCAGTGCATTTTATGCAGCTGTTTGAAAAGATTTTAGATGTAGTGAGTCAGGGCGCTACACGTCGTGGCGTGTTTGCGGCGTACATGCCAGTTGAACATCCTGATATCAATGAATTTCTTGATATTGGTGCCGAAGGAAATCCGATTCAAAAAATCAACCATGCCGTCACGGTCACTGACGCTTGGATGCAATCCATGATTGATGGCGATGAAGAGAAGCGTAAAATTTGGGCAAAAGTCATTCAACGTCGTGGGGAAATTGGATACCCGTATATCATGTTTATTGATAATGCGAACAACGCTCG
>JAYSSH010000120.1:0-5842 GCA_043720635.1 Candidatus Kaiserbacteria bacterium | reverse complement strand
CCAAAAGTAGACACCTGGTGGTGTCTACTTTTTGGGGTACGGTTCAATGCAGTTGTTTTTTATAAATCTTTTTCTACATATAACTACTTCACATTCTTCCAATACATTTGCTCCTTGAGCAGGATCATCACTTCTTTTAGTAGATTCATGATAGTTGTGGAAATTTGGTTAATCCGGTCGGCTTTATCAAACGAGGTAATTTCTCCAACGATCTCTTTTTCTTTGAGTAACTTTTTGATTTCGGGCATTAGATTACTATTGAGGTCGAGACGTTGGGTGACTTGGTACTTACCGTTATGGTCGCGAATGGCAATATAGATACTTTCAGTATTGTTGCCTTTTGGTCCACTGTTACAAAGGTAACCCCAGTCTGTATGTTTTGGGTGGTAGGCCATCAGTTTACCTTCCACATACCCTTGATAGGCAGTGCTTATGGTCAAAGCTTCAGCAGTGTATTCAGTGGTTTCAATAGTGTTATCAGTTTTTGCAGCAAAAATGACGGTGTCCTCATTTCCAACGACGCTACTGATATACATGTCAGTCGGGAGGCAACTAAGTGCTTGGGCTGGGCCCGAAGAAATACTAAATACCGTAAGAACAAATAAGGGAATGATACATAAGGCTTTTTCCATATAAAAATGTGAACTTAATAAATTTCGATACTATAAAGACGACTTACTCATTCTGGTCTTACTGTTACTACCGCAATGACCTTCAAAACAAAATCCGCCAACTTAACCTAATCTGTCTTTATATTTAAGCATTTAAAAAGTCCTAACGTTTTCTAGTTTATACCACTCGGCGGAATAGATTTCCTGTATTGCCTAAGATACCCCCACATGTTTTAGGTCGTTAGACTGGTTTTCATGGTCACATGGTAAAATCAGCCTAAATGCAAAAAACGGTATTAATTATTGGTGGTGGGGTAGCGGGACTCACTGCTGCTCAGGAGTTAGTATCGCGCGGATATGCCGTAACGGTTATTGAACCACATCCGCTGGTGGGTGGAAAAGCTAAAAGTATTTCTAAAGCAGGCACCGGTATAGGTTCAAATTATGATTTGCCTGGAGAACATGGTTTTCGTATTTTTCCCGGTTTCTACAGACACTTAATAGAAACAATGCGCTCCATTCCCTATGGTAATAAATCTGTAGCTGATAACCTGCGTACCACGAGAGAAGCGTACATAAGTGATGACGAACACGGTCCAATTTTGATATCTAATAATTTTCGTGGTCGACTTAATATGTTTGTAGATATTTTACTCGGTCGCCACTACCTTCATCAGATTGGTATTTCGCAAGCAGAGATAGAATTATTTTTTAAGAAACTGTGGCAGGTGGCGACGTCGTGCCAGCAACGCCGTGATTATGAACTTGATGGTATCAGTTGGTGGGAATTTACTGATGCCGATACTTGTTCTTTAGAATATCGAGAACAATTAGTGATAAATGCTACTAAAACATTAGTAGCGAGTGACCCGAGGCGCGCAAGTGTCCGCACTATTGGCGCTATTGCTATTCAAACTATTAATGATTTACTGCGGTACCAAAACAATTCTGACCGGGTACTGTGTGGTCCTACTAACGATGTCTGGATGAATCCGTGGTACACCTTATTAAAAGATAAAGGCGTTACATTTGAACACGGCTATAGTGCACACGCTCTACAGTTTAAAGGTAAAAATATATTTGGTATCGAATGTAATGTGTTAGGTCAAGATACCAAGGCAGTATTTACGGCCGATCACTATGTGCTCGCTACTCCGGTTGAAGTGTCTGCCGAGTTGCTAAAACCACTACAACATCTAGATGATCAGTTTGTGGATATACAAACCCTCTCGACCATGACGAGCTGGATGAATGGTATTCAGTATTATCTTTTAAACGACGTACCTATTGCCAATGGTCACGAAATCTTACCAAGGACTGCATGGGCCCTCACCGCTATTTCGCAAGCGCAGTTTTGGCAAAAATTTGATTTAACGGATTACGGGGACGGTACTGTACAGGGAATTATATCGGTTGATATTTCGGACTGGTCTACTCCGGGTTTGCTCTTAAATAAACCAGCTATGGAGTGTACGCCGGATGAAGTGGCAGAAGAAGTGTGGTACCAATTAAAACAAGCTATTAATACCCGGTACTCACAGCTACTAACAGATACGAACCTCCATTCCTGGTTTCTCGATCCTGATATTCAACGGTCAGAGCAGAACCCCCACCTAAATATTAATCTTGAACCGCTTCTCGTTAATTTAATTAATAGTTGGGAATTACGACCGTTACCAACTACAAAATTGTCTAACCTTTTTTTGGCGGCTGACTACGTAAAAAATAATACGGATTTAGCCACTATGGAAGGAGCGAACGAGGCTGCTAAGCGAACGGTTAATGCCATATTAGATTATGATGCGAGTAGAGTTAAGCGGTGTTCTATTTATCCGCTACACGAATTTTGGTACTTGAGGTTGTTACAAAGCTACGATAACTACCGCTATAACAGAGGATTGCCGTGGAAGCAATCACCCCCACTTATTTTGCGCTGGCCGGTGAGCTTATTCTTACTGTGTTATAAGGCAACGCAACTTTTTAACGTAAAGAAATCATCGCCAGTCTTTTCTCCCTCTGCAGTAAAAAAATAAATTTAATTGCACTATTATTTCAAAGTATTATTAAAAGAATATTTAATGCTACTTTTATAAAACGATACTCTAGTACCATCAAGGGTGTATAATTAAAGCATGTCTACTATTGCCGATATTGTTAAAAAGACTCAGGAAAATACTAATTTTCGTACTGTAAGGATGATGATGAAAAATTCGGGAAAAAAGTTAACGGAAAATAATTAGAGTTTATTATTTGATATGAAAGCATTTTTTACCAAGGTCTTACTAGTGCTAATAGTGTTGGTTATTATAGGCGGGGTAGTGTGGTATACCTTTAATGCAAATCCGGCGTTACGGTTTGGTACTGATAGAGCGGCTGTTATTACGCAAATGCAATCACTATCACGACTCGAGACTGCTTCTTTCACGATTGATAAAATCATTGAGGCGGGTACTGATTACAATAAGCTCAACCAAGTGTTGTTTGGCGATAAGTTATTGTTAATTGCTCACGGTGAAGTAATTGCTGGATATGATTTATCAAAACTTAGACCAGAAGACTTTTCGGGCGCTGGCAAGTCGATTACGGTAACGCTTCCGGTACCAGAAATATTTTCAGTACGATTAGACAATGAAAAAACCCGCGTGTTTGATCGTGATCAAGGTTTTTTAACCAAAGGTAATTTAAATCTCGAAGCCGAAGCGAGGCAACAAGCCGAACAAAGCATTAGACAAGCTGCGTGTGAAGGGGACATTTTAGGTACGGCTGAGAAAAACGTGAAGAGTCAACTCGAAATTATTTTTAAAGCTGCGGGATTTACTGAGGTGACGATTGTGCCAGCAAGTAGTGATGTGACATTAGTGTGTGTCTAGTTAAGTAGCTTGATAGTATAGAACATTATATGACACACAAGATTTCTCCGGGGGTGGTACATACTGTACCGGCAGATTTGCGTAGGGCTCTGATACTATCGGAGAAGGTGATTGAGCTGTGGAATGCTCTCACGCCACTCGCACGTAACGAGTGGATTTGCTGGACTATTTCGGTCAAGAAAAATGAGACGCGAGCAAAACATATTGAGCGGCTCTGTATTGAAGTTAAAAATGGTAAGCGGCGGCCATGTTGCTTTGCTGGTTGTATACATAGATAAGTACAGCAATAGAGAGAGAAGGAAATCCGTCTCCAAAAAATATTCAAATTACTGGCAGTTAATTACCAAAGAGGTGTGAGACATTGAAAAAATACAGAATTATACTGTACAGATTTTTTCTGAAAATTTAAAAAATACAAAAGCCCAGAATATACCAAGCATAAATCCCACTACTACTTGTAGTGGTGTATGTACGACATACACAACACGACTCATGCCAATTATAAAAATTATTAGTAGGGTCACTCCATAGATGAGGTAGCGTAACGGTGTTGCAAGAGTCCTAGACAATAAACAAATGGTGAGTCCGAGAAACATGGCGCCCGAAGCGTGGCCACTAGGGAAGGCGTAGCCGGTAACTTCAATTAACCCATCAAGGGGGCGGGTTACTTGAAATAGATTTTTGAGTAGGGTGGTAGAAACCATCAGTCCAAGTGACGTCAGTAAAAAAACCATTGCCATTTTTTGTTGCCGGCGGATGGTAAGTAATAATACGATACTACTGCAAGTAATAATAAATCCTGTAGTGCTGGCTATATCTGTCAGTAAAAATAGTGTAGTGGGGTGTATCACTGTTTAACTGTACCATTTTGCCCGCCAATCGTGCACTAGCTACTTTATCGGGCAATCCATTACTGTGGTATTATCAGAACTATGATTGAAGCAGTAAAAAAAAGCAAAATGATGTTTGCGTTCGCTATCCCACTTTTATTTGTGGGAGCTTTTGCTGTGCATTCAATGAATGTAAGTAAAGTCACCTACGATAAAGAATTGGTAAATCAAAGTACGAGTACCAATGCCCAAAACTCCGGCTCAGAAGCAACAGAAGAAATTATTGCCCCGGCCTGGCCTTTGGCGCTTGATACTGCTGACTACGATAAACGCCTCCTGGTGCTGGCTAATTACATTGCTCCAAAACCTCCTGTCGCTACCGGAACAACCAGTTCAACGACCCTGGCGGTAAAACCAATTTTGCCCACCTACAGCAGTAGCAGTAATGTCACGATTGAAGGCAAGAACTGGCCGGCAACTGCAGTGTATCCGAATGGTGGAGCTATTTTGCCATTTAAACGAATTCTGTCCTATTATGGTAATTTCTACTCACGACACATGGGGATTTTAGGTGAGTACGAACCGGATGAGGTGTTGCGCCGACTTAATGCTACAAAAGTATTGTGGGAAGCGGCTGACCCAACTACACCCGTACAGCTCGCGATTGAATACATTGCGATGGTAGCGCAAGCGGATGCTGGGAGGGATGGTATGTACCGAGCGATGATGCCGGCGACTGAAATTGAAAAAGCCTATGCGTTGGCTAAAAAAGCCAATGCCATTTTGATTCTTGATATGCAGATTGGACTCAGTCCCATTGAGCAGGAACTTCCAAAATTCAAAACCTATTTGGAACGTCCGGAAGTTCATCTCGCGCTTGATCCTGAATTTTCAATGAAAACCGGGAATCGTCCTGGTACAGTGATTGGGTCGCATAGTGCAGCGGATATTAACTACGTCATTAATTATATGTCGACGATTGTGCGCGACAATAAATTACCGCCTAAGGTGCTACTCGTGCATAGATTTACCCAGAACATGGTCACTAATAGCGCCCAGATTACTCCTACGCCCGAAGTGCAGGTGATTATGGTGATGGATGGTTGGGGACCAAAAGGTTTAAAGCGCGGTACCTACAATCAGGTTATTTTACCGGAACCAGTACAATTTGCCGGATTAAAAATATTTTATAAAAATGACCTTAAGGCACCAAGCACCGGTATCTTAACTCCAGAAGAAGCGCTGCAGTTTAATCCTAAGCCAATATTTATTCAGTACCAGTAATACATTGATTCACCCTAAAAGTAGCTTCAAGTGTGTTGGGAGAGTACTATAGAAGTATGGAACCGCTTGCTTCACAAATACGGCCAACTGCACTTACTGATTTTATCGGCCAGGTACATTTGGTAGGGCCAGATAAACCACTTAAAATAGCTATTGATAAAAAACATTTATTTTCGTTTATTTTATGGGGTCCGCCGGGAGTGGGGAAAACTACTCTAGCTCGTATGTACGCTGAATCACTCGATGC
>JAYSSH010000119.1:0-5851 GCA_043720635.1 Candidatus Kaiserbacteria bacterium | reverse complement strand
AGAGCGAAGTTATTATTTAGTTTCTTCAGCGGCTTCCTCATTGCTTACTAGCGCTTCTGCTTCTTCAGGGGTATCAATTTCATCCATTTCTTCGTTGTCTGGATTAACTGCATCCCGGTCACCCGTTGGGGCGTCATCTTCGACCCCAACTGGTTCTACCGTTGTTCCCGTTTCATCCTCTAAATCATCAATTTCAATACCAACCGGTGAATCAACCGGAGCTTCAATAACCGTTTCGCCTGAAGCTTCGGCGTTTGCGAGGGCATCCCCCGTTTGGGCAGACACAATATCGATTTTCCAGCCCGTAAGCTTAGCTGCTAAACGAACGTTCTGTCCGCCACGACCAATGGCGAGCGATTGTTGATCAGGAGCGACTTCTGCTACCGCATGACCCCTATCGCCAGTTTCTACATTGGGTTCACTGACAATTTTTACTGATAGTACTTGCGCCGGAGACAATGCGTCTTCGATAAATTCACTTGGTGTGGCTGACCATTCAATAATATCAATTTTTTCACCACCAAGTTCGGACATGACGGTTGAAACTCGTACTCCGCGTTGACCAACCATTGATCCTACTGGGTCAATGTGTGAATCGGTTGCAAAGACGGCGATTTTTGAACGAGCTCCGGCTTCACGAGCCACCGATTTAACTTCTACTGCACCGGTTTGTAGTTCGGGTGCTTCAATTGCGAAGAGTCCAGCGAGGAAGTCACCATGGGCTCGAGAGAGCTTGAGGAAAATACCACGAGGCGTTTCTTCTACAGCGAGTAATATTGCGCGGATTCTTTCACCCGGTTTGTATCGTTCACCAGGAATTTGTTCATCGTACGGCATGATAGCCGTGACACGACCGAGATCTACATATAAGTTACCGCGTTCAAAACGTTGCACATGACCAATCACAATATCACCAGCTTTTTGTCCAAACTCAGCTAAGGCTGATTCTTTTTCCGCTTCACGAATCTTTTGCACAATTACTTGTTTGGCGGTTTGGGCGGCAATGCGACCAAAATCATCCTTTGGTTCCAGTGGAAAAATTAATTGTTCTCCTAATTCCGCCCCTTTTTTAATCATTTGCGCCGTTGAAAGCATAATGTGCTTTTCTTCATCAAAACGTACTTTTTTAACACCGTCGGCGTCGGGCAACACTCCTTCCTCTTCCTCAACATCCTCTTCCCCATCTTCAAGCGGGGCTTTCAGCATACTTTCATCAACGACAATCTTAATTTGGTTAAAATTAGTGTCACCAGTCGCAAAATCAAAACTAGCATTGATAATCTGACCACGTTTTCCAAATTCTTTTTTATAGGCAGTAGCCAGTGATTGCTCAATGGCATCAATCATCTTGGCGCGGGGTATACCGCGTTCTTCTTCCATCTCCGTCAGTACCGCATGAATAACTTTTAAATCGAACATATGTGTTTTTACTTTATATATGAGAGGTATTCCTCTTTAGTTGTAATATTGATCATTCCAGTACTTCCTTACAGAAGCTGTACACCTTGTCACCATTTTCTAAGAAAATGCTAGGCAAGGTCTTGCGAAAGTGCTTGGGCACTTTCTCACTCCTTAGTTGTAAATCTTCTAACCTAGCTATAGTGACAAGAAACGCGGGCTGCAAGCCCGCGTAAAAGTCTTTTGTACTATAGCTAATTAATACAAATATTGCAATTTTTTATAATGTACATACCATTTAATGTCATTTATTCTAATGAGTCAGACTCGTACTAGTTTGAAATAAGTATTGACAAATATATAGTAATACTGGTAAAATAGTAATACTATGAAAACAGTAACAACTCAAAAACATCAAATTCATATTCCGAAGAAAATTAGGGATATTGTGGGGATAGAAGCGTATACACCGGTGCGAATTGCTACTGATGGGGTATCTGTACTCATTACTCCTGTGCGTGATTCAATTCTTGATATTGCCGGAACGTTTAAAGTAAAGAAACCGATTAAAGCTGAGGATATTCGCAAACATCTAACTTATGGCGAGAAATAAAACCCCGCAAATATTTCTTGAGACAAGTGCAGTTATCAGGTTTTTTACGCGAGATGATGAGCATAAGTTCAGTCAGGTTGTGCAACTTTTTACAGAAATTGAAGCAGGGCGTATGAGAGCAGTCACATCAGATATTGTAATACTAGAAATATTGTTCGTGCTACACAAATTGTATGGCTTTAGTCGGAAAGAGATCAGCAGTGCGATTACAAAATTTATAGAACTACGCTCATTAGTGATAGTTGAAACTGTTAATACTAAAGTGGCATTTTCACGCTGGCAATTAAGTAACCTCCCTTATGGTGACTGTTGTATTGCAACGCAGATTCCTGCCGGAGCCCAGGTAGCGACATTTGATAAAGATTTTACAAAAATTCCTGATCTAGTTTTGTATATGTGGGAATAGACGGCACCCTTGCAAACAGTTGTGCATAAATTCGCGCAGGATGTTTGCTATACTGTACGCACAACAAGTTCTTTTGTTCGTTAACTTTTGGAGTACATATGCGCATCGCTGATGATCAATTAAAAAAATTCATCCTTGATTCCAACCTTGTGAGTAAGGGGGATATTGCGAGTGCCGAAAAAGTGGCGAGTGAAGAAAAACGTACTTTAGCTGAAGCATTGATTGCGGGCGGGTACCTCACGGAAGACGATATGCGTCGGGTTGAATCATATGTATTGGGTATTCCGTTTGTGTCGTTAAAAGATATTAAAATTGAATTTGAAATTCTCTCTCTTATTCCTGAACCCGTTGCCCGCACACACAATATTATTGCTTTTAAGAAGAATGAATTTTCGCTTGAGGTGGCGATGCTTGATACCGCTGACTTGCCGGCGATTGATTTTATTAAGAAGAAAGTAGGATTAAAGATTTTACCCAGACTTACCGATACCGAATCAATGCGGGGGGCGCTTAGACAATACCAAAAGAATCTTAAAGATGAATTTGGAGATTTGATTATGAAGGATGCTTCAGCGCTTAAGGTGGTGGCTGATGCTGATGGGGAAGAGACATCAGAAGCAGATCTTAAAAAAATGGCTGAAGATTTGCCAGTGGTGCGCATTGTAGACACGTTGCTTAGACATGCAATTATTCAAGGAGCGTCTGATATTCATATTGAACCAATGGAGGAGGAGGTGTTGGTGCGCTACCGTATTGACGGCATCTTAAATGATGCGATGAAATTACCAAAAATTGCATCGGGCACAATCGTGGCTCGACTTAAAGTGCTTTCTAATCTTAAGCTTGATCAAAAACGTTTACCCCAAGACGGTCGTTTCAAAATGGAGATGGATGGACAAAAAGTAGCGTTTCGTGTGTCGATGTTGCCAGTCTATTACGGCGAAAAGGTAGTAATGCGTTTATTACGTGAAAATCGCAGTGGCTTTTCACTTGAGGGGATTGGATTCCATGGTAGTACGCTTGAACGTATTCATAAAGCCACCCGCGCTACTACGGGAATTATTTTAGTGACAGGTCCGACTGGATCAGGTAAATCAACGACGTTGTATACAATTTTAGATTTACTTAATACGCCGGAGGTAAATATTTCTACAGTGGAAGATCCAATTGAATACCAAATGCCTCGGGTTAATCAAACGCAAGTAAAGCCCGATATTGGCTTTACCTTTGCTGCTGGATTACGGTCACTGATGCGTCAGGACCCTGACATTATTATGGTGGGAGAAATCCGCGATCAAGAAACAGCCAGTCTAGCCATTAACGCTGCTTTAACTGGACACTTGGTGTTGGCTACCGTGCACACTAATTCTTCTTCGGGCACCATTGCTCGATTGATTGATATGGGTATCGAGTCTTTCCTTTTAGTGTCAACGCTGCGGGTGGCCATTGGTCAGCGTTTGGTACGTAAATTAGCAGATGATAAAATTGGGTATATTTTATCTAAAGCAGAACGTGAGGAGCTTGCACTGCATGTAAATTTGGATTTTGTCATGAATACGCTCAAGGAAGAGAAAATTGTGAAAGAAGATGCTACCTGGAATGATATAACTTTTTTCCATCCAAAGGAAAAAGGAATAACCGAGGATGGGTATGCGGGACGGATGGGTATTCATGAAGTGCTCGAAATGTCCGCAACGATTAAAGATATGGTGATGGCCCACAAAACGGGAGATGAGCTTGAAGTACAAGCTCGCAAAGAAGGTATGCTCACTATGATGGAAGATGGTATTTACAAAGCTGCCCGAGGGTTAACTTCAATTGAAGAAGTATTGCGAGTAATTAGCGAATAATGTATGGCTACCTTTACCTATAATGGTGCTGATGCTGAAGGAAAAAAAGTAAAAGAAAAAGTAACGGCTGATGACCGATATGCGGTGTATGACATTGCGAGAAGTAATGGTCATACTGTTGAGAGTATTGAAGAATCAACGGGATTCTCGCTTAAAAATGTCATCAATATTGAAGCGATCAATTACAAACTTGGTCGGGTGAAGCAAGATGAATTAGTAATGATGACGCGCAACTTGGGAAGTATGCTTACTGCGGGACTTACTATCACTCGGGCACTTTCAGTTATTGAACGGCAATCAACCAACGTTAAATTAAAAGGAGTGACTAAACAAGTGGTAGATAAAATCAATAAGGGTGGCCAATTTTATGAAGCCTTGACTGATTTTCCTGAAGTGTTCAATGATTTATATGTGGCCATGATTAAAGCCGGAGAGGAAAGTGGAAATTTGGCGCAATCTTTACAAACTTTGGCCATTCAAATGGAGCGGTCGGCAAATCTAAAAAAGAAAATTAAAGGGGCTATGATGTATCCATCAATTGTATTAATTGCGATGGTAATTATTGGGGTCCTGATGATGATTTTTGTAATGCCACAAATTACCGGTGTGTTCAAAGATATGGGTACTGATCTTCCAGCTACCACCCAATTTTTAATTTCAACTAGTGATTTCTTTGTAAATTATACATTGATTGCTGTAGGCGGAATGATTGGCTTTGTTGTATTTATAATTTATGGTTTAAAAACGAAATACGGGAAAATCGGTACTTCTTGGATTATCCCAAAACTTCCGGTGATTGGTACTTTGGCTAAGGAGACCAATTCAGCTCGAACCGCACGAACTCTATCATCTCTCCTTAACTCCGGAGTTGATGTTATGCAAGCTTTGGAGATTACCGAAGAAGTTGTGCAAAATTATTTTTACAAACAAGTGATTCGTAGTGCTCGTGATCGAGTCGAAAAAGGGACGCCACTTTCAGAGTCATTTGTTGAGCGAACTGATTTGTATCCAATTTTAGTAGGTGAAATGATTTTAGTTGGAGAGGAGACGGGCCAAATTGCAGGAATGTTGGGTGAGCTCGCAATATTTTATGAGACTGAAGTAGAACGAAAAACTAAAGACCTCTCCACAATTATTGAACCGTTGCTCATGGTGGTCATTGGTTCTGGAGTGGGATTCTTTGCTTTAGCTTTAATTGCACCGATTTATTCTATTGGCGATGGTATCAAATAAATTACAACAAAAGCGGGGTTTTTCATTGGTAGAGATTTTGATTGTGTCGTCAATTATGCTCGTCGTATTTGGAGGTCTACTCATTAGTTTCCGGTATTCACTAGAATTAATTTCGCATAGTCGAGCTAAATTAACCGCCTTAACTCTTGCTAACGATAGTATGGAATATATCCGTTCACTCTCGTATAACGCGGTTGGAACCGTATCAGGTATTCCGTCAGGTTTATTGCCACAAGTAAGTACCACGACCCTTAATGGGATTGAATTCACCAAACGAGTATTAGTGGAATATATTGATGATGATGCCGATGGATTAGGTGTAGCCGATAGTAATGCAATTACCACTGATTA
>JAYSSH010000118.1:0-5891 GCA_043720635.1 Candidatus Kaiserbacteria bacterium | reverse complement strand
ACTCATGTCGATAGTTCATTTGGAGGAAAAGCGTCACCGTAAGGTGGCGCGTTCTTATTTTTAATTCAAAAATGTAAAGACATGCATATTTAGCTATTAGTGGTATAGTGCATATATCTATGGAGACTATTATCTGTCACACCGCAGGGGAATCTAAAGGAGATCCCGGCCTATCGGCGATTGCTGTGTATATTGCTAATGAAAGTGGGGAAGTCATACAAGAAATTGCTCACTCGATTGGTAACGCAACTACGGCCTTTGCTTCTTATAATGCCGTGATGATTTGTTTGCAAACACTGCAAACTATTTATGGTGAGGAAACTAAAACCATGAGTTTTGAAATTAAACTAGATAGTGAGTTGGTGGCCCATCACTTAAATGCTCAGGCCTCTATTAATGACCCTGGATTAGTGCCCATGTTTATTGAAATCCATAATATGCGAGTGGTTTCTTTCCCTCGTTTAACTATTACCCTTATTCCTCAACCAGAAAATAAGGTAGTGATTAAACTGTTGAAGGAGGCTCTTGACGGTAAATAGGAGTTTCTGGTACTCTAGGCGACTAACCTTGATAGTGGGATCAAGGATAATTAGGGAGAGAATCTTGGGAATTGAAAATCGCATAAAAGCTCTGGAAGCTAAACATGCAGCAAAAGATGCTCAAATTAACTTGCTGCTGGCAACTGCACCCTCATGTGATCCTTTGACAATTTCAAAGTTGAGGAAGGAAAAGCTGTTTTGCAAAGACGAAATTGTTCGACTGAAAAATCCCCAGCGGCGGACGGCGCCTAAACCACCGGCTGCAAAAAAGAAAGAAGAGGTTAAGGTTTTGCAACCAATTGATTCCCGAGTGCCTGTTGAAGAGCAATCAACTTCACCTGCACAGGTGCAAAGCCTTAATATTGCCGCTTGAAGAATTCGGCCGCGGGTATTATCCCGCGGCCACCGCCCACTAAATTTCTAGTGTGGCGTTTTTTTATGTCTGGTACAATTATGTAATGCAGGGGGCTTTCTTCTACTCCGGTATCATTGCGTTTGCGAGCAGCATTTTTGTCCGCTCGTTTTTTGATATTGGCTGGATAGTAATTGCCTGGATTCTAATAATGACGCTGGTACTCGGATTGTGGTGGTCTAGGAAACGATGTGAGACATCAGCCCTTTTAATAGGATTAATGGTGGTTATGATGGGGTGTTTTGCCGCAGGTTTAGCCCGCATGGAATGGGCAGTGACCCCGGCGCCCGTCTCGGCTCTAAGTACACAACTCGGTGAAAAGGTTACGCTCAACGGCGTGGTAGTAACGGAGCCTGAAGTTACGGCCAAATCAACCAGACTCACGGTATTAGTGGAGCGTGAGCGTATCCTCGTTTCGACTGATCGCTACGCTACAGTAGCGTATGGAGATGAAATACAATTTACCGGCAAATTAAAAGAACCAGAAGCCTTTGAAACTGATTTTGGTCGTACCTTTGATTATCCCGGATACTTGGCCGTCCGGGATATTTTTTATATCGTCTCATTTGCGACGATTGAAGTGATTGAAAGCGGGAAGGGAAATAGGATGATAGCTACTCTCATCGATATCAAGCAACAATTTCTTGAACAAATAAAATTAGTTATTCCCGAGCCCGCAGTCGGGTTAGGTGCTGGGCTGTTGCTTGGGGTCAAGTCATCACTCGGCGAAGAGATTGAAGAAGCCTTTCGGGTGACGGGTATCATCCACATTGTGGTGCTTTCGGGCGCCAACATCATGCTGATTGTTATCTTTTTAATGTACGTCCTGGCGTTTGTGGTTTCTGTGCGGACACGGGCTGTACTGGGTATTATTAGTATTGTTTTATTTGCGCTGATGGTCGGGTTTTCAGCGACCGTCGTGCGGGCGAGTATCATGGCGGTGCTGATTATGATTGCCCTATTATTAGGTCGACGGTATGCCATTATGCGAGCACTGTTTTGTGCGGGAGTGGTGATGTTACTTATCAATCCCCTCCTCCTGGTCTATGATATTGGGTTCCAGCTTTCGTTTTTGGCGACGTTAGGGTTGGTGGTGGTCGCGCCTCAATTTGAAATGTTGCTGAAGGGAGTATCCTCAAAGTTTAAACTTAAAGAATATTTTCTGGCTACCCTTTCAACCCAACTGGCGATTTTGCCATTACTTCTCTATCAAATTGGCCAGTTTTCGGTGGTAGCCGTGCTCGTTAATATGGCAGTATTACCCGTGGTGCCTGTGGCGATGCTCGCTACATGTATAACCGGAGTGATAGGTTTTATATTTCCGGTAGCTGCTACCGTAGTGGGCGTATTTGCAACGGGTGCTTTAACCTACATTATTATCATTGCTACCCAGGTAGCGACCCTACCATTTGCTTCGTTTATAGTTCCAGAGTTTCCTTTTGTCGGTGTAGTACTGGCGTACGCAATATTGGGGTATTGGTTGTACTGGCACCAAACAAAACATTCTGAAAATACCGTAGCGATTGATACATCATCGGTTTCTGGATGGACGATGGTCGATGAGGAGGCGTTGTTCCAGTTACTAAAAGAGCGCGAGCAAAGCTCGCGCCCTCAAAAAGAAATACAAACCCTTCCAATTTCCTTTAATTAAACGAGTCGACCACTTACGACGTCCCAATTTAGGTTTAAAAAGAAAGTCTCAATATATTGTTTTTTATCAGCCGGGAGATAATCACGCATGTATGCGTGTTCCCACATATCTAACGCGAGCACAATATCAAGATCAGCGAGCTGTCCGATGTGTTGTTCATCAACCCAGGCCATGACTAATTGATCGGTGTGGGGGTCGTGATAGAGCATTGCCCAACCCACCCCACGAGTCATGGCAATTTGGGTAAAACGAGTTTGCCATTCTGAGATACTGCCCCACGTTGCTTCAATTTTTGTCCGCAGGGTACTTTCGGCAAGTGGTGATGCGCCCCCTTCAAATTGGGCAAAGTAATACTCATGGTTACGCATGCCACCAAATTCAAAACCCAGTCGGCGTTGCATCTCGGCTATTGCATAGGTGTTTGCTTCAAGATCATGGCTATAATCTGCAATTTTGTTAGTAATTAAGTTCACGTGCTTTACATATCCTTGGTACAAACCAATGTGTAAATCGATACTTTCTTGAGAGATTGAGGTTAATGGTGGAATGTTGAATGTAAGGGCTTCGTATTTCATAAATATTGATGGTGTAGCTTCAGTATATCATAATCGTTTTCCTCTTCCGTTTGCAGGCTATACTTAGTACCAATGACTGAGTATCAATTAAAAAAACGGTTAGCGATACTACTGACAGTATTTATTAGTGCGTGTATAACCTGGATCTTGCCGTACATTTCCATTCCGGTAACCTCAGAGTTTTTATCGGTAACGTTTTTAGATATTGGTCAAGGTGATTCAATTTTAGTAGAAACCCCAGACGGCGTGCAATTATTAATTGATGGCGGTCCCGATGGCACCGTGTTACGGCGCCTCACTGAGGAATTGCCTTGGTTTGATCGAACACTGGATATTATTGTTGGTACCCATCCTGATAAAGATCATATTGGGGGACTGGTTGATGTACTGTCGCGTTTTAAAGTGGGACAAATTATTACCACTGAAAACACCGGCGAGACTATGGTAGCGAGCACTTTTCAAAACGCGTTGGTTAGTGAAGGGGTGCCGGTAATGATGGCTCGCGCCGGACAGGTCTATCAGATTGGAGCATCAACTACCCTAACTATTTTTTCACCCGCGAATAATCCGGCGATGTTGGAGAGCAACACGGCCTCGATAGTAGCGAAGCTGTCATACGGTGAAATTGATTTTATGCTTACGGGTGACGCACCGAGCAGTATCGAAGCGTATTTAGTAAAAACGTACGGTCCACAACTACAAAGTGAAGTCCTGAAGTTAGGCCATCATGGATCAAAAACCTCCAGCAGTGACATTTTTCTTGATACTGTTAAACCGATTCACGCGGTGGTATCAACTGCCAAAGACAATACGTACGGCCACCCATTTCCGGCTGTCGTTACCGCTGTTGAAACACGCGGTATTTTTCTGGTAAACACAGCTGATTCTAGTTCTGTTACCTTTGAAACCAATGGTGTTGACCTGTGGCAAAAATAACGTTATGGTTATTATAGAAAGGAGTAGTTAATGAAACATTATCAAAATATTTTTGAAATTTGTGGCTTTTGCAAAAAGCTTATGATTTTGTACCACGGACGAATTATGTGCGTTTCGTGTTCGAAATAATTTCAAGAAAAACCGCTTGCATTTGCAAGCGGTTTGTCGTTGTATCTGTAGTGTTAGATTAATTTTGCAGCTTTGAGAGTTTTGTATGCACCATTTTTGGCAATAGTACGAATCCCTTTGGTTGAAACTTTGATTTTGATGGTCTTGTCTAGTTCCGCTACATAAATACGTTTGTTTTGCAGGTTGGGTGCTCGTTTGGTTTTTCCTGACGGATTAAATTGCGTCGCACGGGTACGGTTACTGTACTTGCCGCCGATTTGCGTTTTTTTGCCAGTGATGTCGCAGGTTTTTGCCATATAAAAGTTTTTAGTCCCGCCATACTACCAGCCCTATCCATATTTTGCAACCCCCGGGAGCTCTTCCACTAAAGCATTAACTACGTTGTTGCTACGAATTTTAAAGCACTCACCGTACAGAAAGTACGGCTCCTTCTTTAAAATTCTAGGCGCCTAGTATTTAATACTTTATTGAAAAAGCTCTAAGTTTTGGTTTTAGTACCAATTTTCAAAATAATAATTAGTTTTTTGCGGACTCGCTCCTGTAGGGTATACTGGTAAAATATGGAATCAATTGATATTGCGCTGATACTTGCCCTCATTATCTCAATAATTATTCACGAAATGGCGCATGGGTATGCAGCTAATTACCTCGGTGATCCCACAGCCAGACTTCAGGGGCGATTGTCGCCAAACCCTTTGGTGCATATTGACCCGATGATGTCGGTTATTCTGCCTGGTTTGCTTATACTTTCTGGCTCGAGCTTTATCTTTGGCGCCGCCAAGCCCGTACCCTATAATCCCTATAATTTCCGTAATCAAAAATGGGGGGAAGCGTTTGTGGCGTTTGCCGGACCACTCTCCAATATATGTCTCGCCGTTATATTTGCAGCCCTGATTCGGTTTTCAGAGGTACTTAACCTATCAGAAACTTTTATATATTTGGCTTTTCAGATTGTGGCGCTTAATATTTTCCTCGCAATTTTTAACCTCGTACCCTTGCCACCGCTTGATGGTTCAAAGATATTCCCTAAATTTCTGCCTTTTTCACTGCAAATGAAGTATGAAGCGTTTCGTTCTTACATGGAACAAAATATAGCCCTTGCCTTTGGCATTGTACTTATTGTATTTATCGTTATTTTAGGTGGTCCGCTCTCGGATTTGACACGTACTATCTCCTTTTGGTTAGTTGGTTAAAGTAATATTTACCATTTAAGATTGATATGCTAATCTACGGGTGGATTCAGTTACCGAGTGGGAATGTGCTGTCGCACCGCAGGTGGGTATGTTTCCCACATCGGTACGCCTGACGCCGTACCCACCTGCAACCCGCTTCAATTGAAGCGGTTTTCTAATTCTGAAAAGTGCCCGTATCCTTGCAAAATACCCTCAATAGTAGTATCTTATGCGGGCTTTATGGCAACAATAAATCAATTAACAAGAAAGAAACGTGTCGACCCAGTCACCAAGCGTAAGACGGGTGCGTTGTATGCTGGCTTTAACTCAATCGAGAACAAGCCTAACTACTACAACTCTCCCTTCAAGCGTGGCGTTTGTACTCGTGTAACAACCAAGACTCCGCGTAAGCCGAACTCTGCGATTCGAAAGATTGCTCGTGTTCGTCTGTCTAACGGAATGGAAATTACTGCGTAC
>JAYSSH010000117.1:0-5895 GCA_043720635.1 Candidatus Kaiserbacteria bacterium | reverse complement strand
GCGTTAGATGCGGCCGGAGATTACCCGATAAAAGTTACCCTGGGGATAACAGGCTAGTCGTGCCCAAGCGTCCATAGCGACGGCACGGTTCGGCACCTTAACTTATGTAGTTACATGAATTTTCAATTCATAATCAGAACATACATCGGGGTGCCTAGAGTAGCGATACTCTACAAAAACAAATCGGCTAATACGGTGAACGCCATGCCAGCCACTACTACATGAGGAATGTAGTAGAATGAGGTATGGTCAATACCGTGGAAAGACTAAATCAATTTCAGAAATCAGTAATTATCGGCACAGTGCTTGGTGACGGATACCTTCGTATCGTACCAGGTCGCCGGGATGCATTTCTGGAGATAAACCATGCGCTTAGTCAGCGCGAGTACGTCATGTGGAAATACGATGTACTTAATGGAATTAGGGCTGGTGCACCAAAAGTGCGTAAAGGAAATGGAACGCGAACAGCAATCCGTTTTCAAACCAGACAATCCGATGAGCTTACTCAAATTCAGTCTTTGTTTTATAAAGATAGAATCAAAGTAATACCTTCAGATTTACAACTTAATCCTGTCATACTTGCAGTATGGTTTATGGATGATGGAAGTCGGTGTCGAGAATCTGATGTGTACTTAAATACACAACAATTTGATACCTGTAGTCAGTTAATTTTAATTCAAGCACTCAAAAAGCTGGGATTAGAAGCAACTCTCAACAAAGATAAACATTATTTTAGAATTCGTTTCTTAAAGAAAAGCATTCCAAAATTGTTTTCTCTCATTGAGCAGACAATAATTCCATCAATGCAATACAAAATTGGTTTAGAATCCGTAGAGACTACACGCCGATCTCCCACGTTAATTACGTAGGATGAAGATATAGTCCGATCCTCACCGTAAGGTGAGACCCACATGTGTTGCAAATGTATCTCACGCTACGTTTGCTAGAATAAAAACACATGATACGACAGCGATGTCGGCTCGACTTATCCTGGGGCTGGAGCAGGTCCCAAGGGTTTGGCTGTTCGCCAATTAAAAAGTCACGCGAGCTGGGTTTAGACCGTCGTGAGACAGGTTGGTCTCCTATCTACTGCAGGCGTCGATATTTGAAGAGATTTGATCGTAGTACGAGAGGACCCGATTGAACTGACCTCTGGTCTATCTGCTGTCACGCCAGTGGCACCGCAGAGTAGCTATGTTGGGAAAGGATAACCGCTGAAAGCATCTAGCGGGAAGCCAACTCTAAGATTAGATATCATTAAGTCCCCTGAGAGATGATCAGGTTGATAGGCGCTAGATGGAAGTGCAGTAATGCATGGAGTCAAGGCGTACTAATAGGACGTATTTCCTGTAAGGAACGTTGTTCATCAATTCTTTTCCAAAAATTGACGAATTGCTTCGTTGAGTTTGAAGAAAAATGTTCGCTGGGCGTTAAGCCCCACTCACATTTTTAATCAATCTCGCCTCGCACTTCATTCAATTTATGAAAAACAATAAGATGAATGACCGACCGGAACATGTAATACAAAGCTGTACAGTTTTGTGAGTTTGTGTAAATGTCGTTAAATAATAGAATATGAGTTCTCTGATAGTAATGTCAGATGTTAAATATCGTGAAGTGATTCAAGTGAGTCACAATTTGTTGGGACTGTAGCTCAGTAATAGAGTGACGCAATGATATTGCGTAGGCCGGGAGTGCAATTCTCTCCAGTTCCGCCAAAACAATCCGGTCGGTGGGTAGCGCAGCCTGGTAGCGCATTGCAATCGGGATGCAAGGGTCGGGAGTTCAAATCTCCCCCTACCGACCAAATTACAACTTTGTTTCTTCCCTGGAAGGAACACACTTCACGGTATTTAACTCAAATATCAAATTCAAGATTGAATGTTGGTGCTTTAGCGGAGGGGGTCCACCCGTTCTCATTCCGAACACGGAAGTTAAGCCCTCCATCGCCGAGTGTACTGCGTAAGCGGAAGAGTAGGTAGGCGCCAACATTGAGTCTTGAATTTCAAAAAACCACCCTCAAAGGTGGCTTTTTTGTTGGTGCTTTAGCGGAGGGGGTGAGGAAGCGTCTAGCTTCCGCAAGACCTTGCCAGCTCTTTTGCAAAAAGAGCGACAAGGTGTACAGCCTCTGTAGGAGGCACCCGTTCTCATTCCGAACTTCTTACAGAAGCTGTCCACTCATCCGCCTCTTTAGTTCGCTATGCTCTCAAAAGATGCTGGATGAGTCTTGCGAAAGTGACGTTGAGTCACTTTCTCACGGAAGTTAAGCCCTCCATCGCCGAGTGTACTGCGTAAGCGGAAGAGTAGGTAGGCGCCAACACAAAGTTTTTAATTAATAAAAATCACCAGTTAAACACTGGTGATTTTTATTAATGCAAACTGCGGTTTGCGCCTACCGTGGGAGTAGGTACCGCTTACTTTTACAAATGAGTGACGATTAAAAAGTTCATTTTTTAATCTGTCGCGAATGCAGTAAAAGAAACGAAGTTACAGCGGCTGTAAATTCTACGAATTCAGTACAGGTTGTCGTTACTTCGTAACTGGCAACCTCCTGAAACAATATTTAAATATTGTTTCAGCCTTGTCACTATTTCTTTCGTAACTCAAGAAATAGCAGGCAAGGTCTTGCGAAAAGGGGCCCCAGCCCCTTTTCTCACGCCAACACTTTTGACTAAGATAGAGGATAATAATCACTTTTAATTTATAGAATTTTGAAGGTTGCGAATTATAAAAACGGGTGTATTGTATTTGGGTAGAGGCTGTCGGTCTAAAAGCGACCGGGAGATTAGATGTCCTGTTGGGCCACTCTGTTTATGGGAGAGTAATCGCTGCACTTGGGGCAAAAACTCACTGCAGGTCGGCATGCAGATAATGAGGATAATGAAATTTGTCACTTAGTAGAAAGGCAAGTTCGGCGGTGAATGGACTTAAGGTGGTCGCTCCAATTCGACAAACGGTGCGTGGGGACCTTGGCCTACGCTTTGAAGTCAACGTTTACTTCGGAGAAGTTTCGAGGTGAGGGGAGTAGGGTCGGTAGATCTGAGCGTGTCGATGTAGACACACCCTCACCTCGAGATATTTTTTAGTGTGATGTATGCTGTATGTATAGAGGCATGAAATATTGTTGACCTCTTTCTACTAATCGCTGAAGCGTGGATATATGTGCGCACGTTGTTGTGCTCAGATATATCCACGCCAGCGATTTTTCTTTGTTACAATATAAACATGAAAAATACGCGGATGTGGGCGTTTTGGCGGCGAGTACAGTATGGTACTGGGTACGCTACTTTTTTGGGACTCGTTTTTACGGGGGTGTATTTTATATATTTCTACACGCCAGCGAACTGTTTTGATTTTAATCAAAATGGGGAAGAGATTGGGGTGGATTGTGGGGGAGCGTGTACGCGGATTTGTGCCTTTACCGTAGCACCCCCAAAGGTGTTATGGTCAAAGAGCTTTGAGATTCAAAAGGGGCAATACAATGCGGTTGCCTATATTGAAAACAAAAATATTTTAGCGGGAACGCCAGAGATTAATTATACGTTTAGACTGTATGATGGGGCGGGGTTAATTACTGAACGAATGGGCACCACGGTATTGCCGCCAAATAGTACCTATCCAGTGTTTGAAGGAAGAATCAATACTGATGGGCGAGTACCTACAGAAACGACTCTAGAAATAAAGCCAGCTGACATGTGGCTGCCGTCAACGTATGGTCGTGATCAGTTTAAAACCGTTGATCTTAAACTAGTGGAAGCAGACGCCAGACCAAAGCTTAATGTTAAAATCGAAAACACAGACTTAAAAGAAGCACAGGCAGTTGAAGTCGTAGCCACTATTTTTGATGCGAGCGGCATACCACTGACTTCATCTCAGACTTTCATTGATACCTTTGCGGGACGCAGTCAAAAAGATATTGTATTTACCTGGCCTAATCCAATTGCTAAAACAGTGCGCAGTTGTGCCGTGCCAACTGACGTGGTGATTGCTATTGATCTTTCAGGAAGTATGAATAACGATGGTGGTGTTCCGGTTGAACCGGTAACATCGGTACTTAACGCTGCCAGTACGTTTGCCAGTCAATTACGGACTGATGATCGTGTATCAGTGGTAACGTTTGCAAGTACCGCTCAAGTAACCACTCCTTTAACAGGCAATGCAGCTACTGTAGCAGCCGCTATTAAAAAACTCACCATTAACCCAAAAGAAGAAACAGGGAATACTAATACCGGTGAAGGACTCGTTAGTGCCCAGGCTGAACTTAATTCGTCTCGCCATAATCCTGATGCGCGGAGTGTGGTTGTGTTATTGACTGATGGTCTCGCAACTGGTCCGGAAAAAGAGCCGGAAGAATACGCCAAACTAAAGGCCGAGTTGCTAAAAAATGACGGCATAACGGTATTTACTATTGGATTAGGAAAAAGTGTTAATATGGACTTTTTACGAACCCTCTCTTCTGGTCCAACGTTTGCCTACGCCGCCCCTACAACTAATACTCTAGGAGGAATCTATAAAACCATTACCGATTCTATTTGTGAGGATGGGGCAGCGCGCATTGATGTGATTCCCAAAGTTACCAAAGCCTTTGCGCCGTTGCAATAGAAATGTATTTCTGCAAGGTGTCTTTATACGCTAAATCCGTTATGCTGTAGCTATGCATGGCATCCGAGTTTTTTTTCAGTCGTTTGATATAATTTTATTCGGAACGACGCTCCTTTTAACGTTACTAGGATTGGCGACAATGTATTCGTATCAGGGAGATAACGCCTATTTTAATCGTCAAATTCTATGGATTGGAGTGGCGTTACTGGCATTTTTCGCCGCCTTATTGCCAGACTATCGCTTTTTTAGAACGGGGAATACGACCTTTTTCTTTTATGTCGGTATTGTTTTAGCCCTTATTCTAGTGTTATTTATTGGGGAAATTACTTTAGGAGCTCAAAGTCGTTTTGACCTCGGTTTTTTTTCGTTGCAACCGGCGGACCCCGCTAAATTAATTTTAATTATTGTACTAGCAAAATATTTTTCCAAACGCCACGAATTAATTGGCGACTTCAAGCATATTGTTATTTCGGGGTTATATGCCTTTGTGATATTTGGCTTAGTGTTTATCCAGCCTGACTTTGGATCGGGAATCATTTTATTTTTTATTTGGTTCGGCATGATTTTGGCCGCTGGGATTAAACTGCGTCATTTACTAGTAGTATTTTTGCTCGGCGCGATTACCTTTGGGGGTATGTGGCAATTTGCGTTTCAAGACTACCAAAAAGAACGAATTATGACGTTTTTAGATCCACTCGCTGATATCCAAGGAGCCGGGTATAATGCGTATCAATCTACAGTGGCGGTAGGGTCCGGTGAATTATTTGGTAAAGGTATTGGATATGGAACCCAATCTAAATTATTGTTTTTGCCTGAATACGAAACAGACTTTATCTTCGCTGCCTTTGCCGAGGAGTGGGGGTTGCTTGGAGTATTTCTGTTGTTTTGTGGTTTTGGAATCGTAGTGTGGCGGTTACTGATGCATGCGGTGTTAGGAGCCAGTAACTTTGAGACTTTATTTGCTACTGGAGTGGTTATTCTACTTACTAGTCACTTTTTTGTACATATTGGTATGAATATTGGTTTGCTTCCGGTAACGGGTACAACCGTGCCGTTTTTAAGTTACGGGGGTTCACACTTGGTAACAGAATATGTGGCTATTGGTATGGTGTTTGCGATGCGTCGCTATGCTCGTATTAACAAACGCGCCTCACTCAATGAGGACGCATTATTACTAAAAAGTTAGTGGAGGGTAGTTAACTACTAAACGTTTGGAAATTGAGATATACAATGGCACACAGACCAATAATAATGAATAGTATTAAAAGAGCGTTCGCTTGCCCTTCAGTTTTA
>JAYSSH010000116.1:0-5909 GCA_043720635.1 Candidatus Kaiserbacteria bacterium | reverse complement strand
TCGCCATTTTTTACCCATTTGAGTAATTGAGCTCGCGAAATAGGCGTGGGCTTATCCGCGTTACTTTTACTCGGAAATTTTTGACACCCGGAACCAGTAATCAACCCAATGTTAATCGGGAGGTGTTTGAAGTATTCGATAAATGATTCAAAGTGTTGCTTCGCTAAAATTTCAGTGGGAGCCATGTATGCCACCTGCAAATTCCCAAATTCCAAATCTGCCAGTTTTGGAACATTTCTTTGTTGCGGAGCCTCGGTGGCTCGGTCACCGTAAAGACCTACGGCTTCCTCGCCACTTTCTCCGCGCCTCGAACTGTCCTCAAAACTGACAGATTTGACTTTCACAGCTTCGGAAAACACCGGTTGAGCCTTGCGTCCTTCGGGTGGACGGCTTGTGGCCACCGCATAGGCGGTAGTTGCTGCGACAGCCGTTTTCCCACTCCCTACATCACCTTCAAGTAAACGCGACATAGCGTGGTTTTTGGTGAAGCTTTCGATGATTGATGCTATTGATGTAGTCTGAGCGTCTGTAAGAGCAAAGGGGAAGCGGTCAGTAAATTTCTTTAAATGGACTGGGTCAGTGTTAACTTGGTAGGTAGACGCAGCCGACACAAGAGCGCGGTCCATAGCTTTCTGAGTTTGAATATAAAATACTTCTTCAAAGGCAAAGCGTTTGCGCGCACTTTGCGCATGCTCTGCCTTTTTAGGGGAATGAATCCATACCAAAGCTGTTTTTAAAACCGGCAGTTTATATTTCTCGAGTATTGATAGGGGAATAGGGTCTGGCATAGAATCCAACACTCCCGCTTCAAAACATTTTAAGGCCGTGTGATAAAACCACTTACTCGTAACTCCTTTGGTCTCACGGTAGACCGGATAAATTGTTTCGTCCATGTTCGCATCAGTCCCTTTAAATATACTGTCATGGCGGTCAATGGGGAGGCTATCAAGTTTTTCTACTTCGGGATTAGCGATATACAACTTGCCGTCAGTACCGGTTACTTTTCCCACCAACTTAACAAACATGCCATCGCTATACATCTTAGCCAGGTACGGTTGGTTAAACCACATGATTTTTATTTTAGCCGAACCGTCCTCAATATACCCTTCAGCAATTGGTCGTTTACTTTTCCAGGCTTTGCGTAACTTAAGACCCAACAACTGACCAAAGACAATAGCCTCTTGGTCCTTTTGTAACCCGCCTACCGATTGAATGTCTGACACATCTTCATACCGTGCCGGTACGTGCATCAATAAATCAGCAACGGTAGCAATGCCGAGTTTCTTTAATGCCTTTTGGTGCGGCACATCAATCCGAAAATGGGCTGACAGGAGGTCGGTCGGTTTCATAACGAGAATATAGTTGATTATACAGCAAAACGTACAATTAGAAGTTAAACGTAAAGCCCCTGATTAGTACATTTATAGACAAATAAAATACATTCAGTTATAGTATCCAAATGGTCGCAATGACGCACCATGTTCTTTACAGGAGGATTATAATGAGGCGTCTTTCATTTTTTGCGCTCGCGGCCAGTGCCGTGTGCGCAGTTGCATTCTCACCGGGACCTGAAATCCTGCTCTCGCTCACGCTCGTGGCGCTGACCGTCGCTGTCGTGCTGGCGGTGCCCTGGACTTCGTTCTTCTCGCCGACCGTCGCCGACCTTTTGACTGGACATGGACACATCTCGCAGGCCAACGGCCTGGGCGTCGGAGGTCGCCATGGATGGCCGCACTCGATTTTTGCCGTGATGCTGGCCGTCTGCGCATTAATGATGAAGGTCGGACACCTGCTTTCTCGCGCTCTGGGCGGGCATTCGCCGGCGCGGTCGAACATGTCGGCGCAACCCTTGCCGTCGTGACCACATCATTCCTAGGGGCGCATCATGCGCCCCTAGACTCACGGACTCGTGTGTTATTTTTAAAAGAAATGACTCATGAGTCTTTTCTTTTGCCAAATTTTAATTTTAGTCCGGCCTGGTCTGTATACAGTAATAAGATAAGAGGTAAGAAAATAGACAAAAAAAGTTTTCGTATGTTTGACTATTGGAATGTAAATCAGTACAGTAGCACTTGGTTTGATAGGGAGGCTAGAGATGGATGAATGTAGTGATAAAACAACAGATGACACGGTAAGTGAAAGTGTGCTCCAGCCAGAAATGAGTGTGGATGAAACTGTTCTGACTTTATTTTTGTCCACGACATTGTCTGCTGTAGCGATGCAATTGTTGTTAGAGACGGCTGGTAACAATGATTTTCAAATAATTGTGCACGGACCCCAAGGGGACAGGCTCGGTTTAGAGGCTGGTATCGATTTATACAGTGAAATGCTGGTTCTTGAGGAGAGGTTGCTACCTGTAAACCAGTTCATGTATGTAGACGTGAAAGACGTAATATTGCTGCCTAATACCATGGAAGAGTTGCCGTACTGGAAGCAAGTGAATGATCATCCGCATGGACCGGGTCAAAACCGGCGTAAGGGAGGTAAACATCCTCATGCGCAAAAGCGTCAGCGATAATAAAGTGCCGATAGCAATCGTATTGCTATCGGCACTTCTTTTAGTGATTACAAGGAGCCTGTTACTCTTTTGAGTACTTGTGCACCTTTTAAACTTACATTGTTTTGACAATTTAAAAAACCAGGCGTAGTATAAATCTGGCACGTACGCACGGGGCGGCCAAAGCAGTAGTGGGCTAATACCCATGGAACAAAATTTTCTTGAACGAGGAAATGTGAATGCTAAAACCAACTGTTCTTTGTACCTCTGGAAATACTCTTAAATCCGAAGATGTCCGCAAGAAGATGCGATTAGGACAGTATCCGAGGCAGTAAGTGCTTGGGCTGTTAGCCCAACAGCTTATGTAAGTTTTCCTAAAAAAGACAGTTAGAGACGGCAGTGTAGAGGCGATAGCCCTTACACTGCCTCTAAACTTATTTCTATATATCAAACCGTAATACTCGCACTAAGCGAGTTTTTTGATATCTGATATAATTAAGTATTAATTTCGAGAGTAATTATTTGTCTATGCCAAACAAGAAAAAAACGGTTGTTAAAAAAGTTGTAAAAAAAAGAACTGTTTTAAAAGTAGTACCTAAAAAAGTAGCTACAAAAAAAGCAGCGCCAGCCCAAAAGAAAAAAGATTATAATAAACTAGCACTAGCTCTTCACAAAAAACTTAAAGGGAAACTATCAGTCGTCAGTAAAGGTAAACTCGAAACTCGCGATGACTGGAGTATGATGTACACTCCCGGAGTAGGGGCAGTATCTTCATATATAGCGAAACACCCTAAAGAAGCACGCGAATACACAATAAAGAAAAATACCGTAGCGGTAATTTCTGATGGCTCTGCAATATTAGGTTTAGGAAATCTCGGTGCGTTAGCGGCGCTTCCAGTGATGGAAGGGAAGTGTGCAATTTTTAAAGAGATGGCGGGCGTTGATGCATTCCCAATTGTGCTTGATACGCAAGACCCGGAGGAAATTATTAAAATTGTAAAAGCGATAGCGCCTACCTTTGGCGGGATTAATCTCGAAGACATCGCAGCGCCAAATTGTTTTGTGATTGAAGAACGATTAAAAAAGGAATTAGATATTCCGGTGATGCATGACGATCAGCATGGAACTGCAATTGTGGTATTAGCAGGACTAATTAATGCGAGCAAAGTAGTAGGTAAAAAACTGGAGGCTCTTAAGGTAGTAATTGTTGGCGCAGGAGCAGCGGGGAGGGCGGTGACACTGATGTTACAAAAAGCCGGTATCACGCACATCATTGTGACGGACAGTAAAGGCGCTATTTATGCCGGACGTCCTGATTTAACGGGGTACAAAAAAGAATTAGCGAGTACAACCAACCCTGAAAAATTAATGGGGGATGTGATGAGTGTGGTTGCGGGCGCTGATGTAATTGTGGGTGTATCAGGTCCTGGTACGATTGCTCCGGCGCATATTGAAAAGATGGCAACTGACGCCATAGTGTTTGCTTTGGCCAACCCAACGCCTGAAATTATGCCCGAGGACGCCAAACGGGCAGGTGCTGCGGTCGTAGCTACCGGTCGGAGTGATTACGCTAATCAAGTCAATAATTCATTAGCCTTCCCAGGAGTATTTCGCGGGGCGCTTGATCGCAATGTGCGGGCGATTACAGATGATATGAAATTAGCCGCTGCTAAAAAAATTGCGAGTTTAGTTAAAAACCCCACTGCTGAAATGGTGATTCCTTCAGTAATGACACCAGGTTTAGTAAAGGCCGTAGCTAGTGTCATTCGGTAAGTATGGAACGAGTGCCCACTATTAAAACTGTAGCAAACATTGATCTTAATAGTTATCTAGGTGCGCTTCCTGAAGCCCTTGAGATTGATGGTGCGATAATGGATGATAACAATCAGATGTTTTATCACTGGTTGCAACAAAAGTTTCCGCAATTTCAAAATATTGACGGTGTGACGATTGAGGAATTGTATATTAAAAATGTCTTAGAAACCGGCATGTCCGAAGCTGACTTTTTTAAGTATTGTAATACTGAGGGCATTCCCGTCTTGGCTTCACCTGACGCCACTGATGAAGGTCAAACGTATTATGATTTTGAATTTAAATTATATTTAAAGCAACAGGAGTTACAAAAAAAAGAAGCCTATGAAATGTGGGCAAAGGCTAATCAGATTGATGTTTCTCCTGGCGCTATCATGCGTTTTTTTGATAAGGAAAATAAAGAGTATTTAGTTCGCACTGACCCAATGCACAGAGGTGAGATTGTTTCATAATACTGTGGTAATAAAAAACCAGACCCGAGGGGGTCTGGTAACTTTTAATGTGAGATAGGTACGGGCTGTTCAAGTGACTCATCGTCTCCTGGCACACCTGAGCCAAATGTTGAAATCAAAGCAAACCCTTCTTCTTTATGTTTATCACAAGCAAATCCTGTTCCATGTTTCAACCGTGCGGTGCAACCCCTGACAACACACTGATTCGTATCAATAAGTACTGACCCTTTTGATTCTTCAGACATGCCGACATTCCTTTATTTGACGGGAGGTCAGTATAGCAAAACAACATAATTTTACTAGGTGCTCATTTTCAAAAGTTTGAAAAGGTATGCTAAATGACGTAGTATGGACGAGCAGGGAGAAGTGTCAGAGTGGTCGATTGTGCTTTCTTGCTAAGAAAGTAGGGGTTTGCGCCCCTCGGAGGTTCGAATCCTCTCTTCTCCGCAAATACCAAATCCCAAACAAAGCATAGGCTTTGTTTGGGATTTGTTGTATTTGCGCGAGAAGAGAGGATTCGAAAAGGTTGCCAGCTACTTTGCAAAAGTAGCGTCAACCTATACTGGTTGTGTAACAACCGAAATTCCTCTCCGCAAATTTGAGTATTTGCGCGAGAAGAGAGGATTCGAAGCCGTTGCCAGCGCTTTTGTAAAAAGAGCGACTGTCAATTGAGCGAGCGTAATAAAAAATTAATTTTTTATTACCGAGAGAATGCAGACATAAAGCTTTGCTTACAACGGGTACTTACCCTGTATGCAGATCATTCTTTTACTACATTCGTATCATAAATTAAAGTAAACTTTAATTTTGATACTCATTTGTGAAAGTAAGGGTCGAATCCTCTTCACTAGGCGTTGTTTGGGTTTTGTACTATTTGCGTTAATACCCCCTAGGGGGTATTATATATTTGTATGAAAGAATCACACAAAAAGTTAGTCCGTCGGCTAAAAATAATTGAAGGGCAAATTCGTGGCTTACAAGGAATGATTGAGAAAGACACGTACTGTATTGATGTTATTACGCAAACATCGGCCGTAAAGCAGGCTCTGTCAAACATTGAAGATGTGTTACTGGAGGAACATCTTACACATTGTGTGGTGAATCAAATTAAATCAGGAAACATAAAAAAGCCAGTGGGAGAAATTTTA
>JAYSSH010000115.1:0-17219 GCA_043720635.1 Candidatus Kaiserbacteria bacterium | reverse complement strand
GCCTGCGGGCTTCTGAAAAAGCGGAACTACAATCACGGATTGTAGCTTTTATGGAGTACCATCCGTTGCCGGCTACTGTTAAAGCTTCTCCTATACCCAAAACAAAATCCTTTATGGAGCCATACCGTATGGTAGTGGTACCAAAGTGGTACTTACAAACTTTTGCAGGTGCTTTTGCACTATTTTTAATTGTAGGAGTGCCAGCTTTAGCTGAAAACGCTATTCCAGGTGATATGTTGTATCCTGTTAAAGTTAATGTGACGGAAGAATTGCGAAGTTCGCTAAGCACCAATTCCTACGAAAAGGTGGTTTGGGAAACAACCCGTTTAGAACGCCGAGTGTCTGAAGCACGATTACTAGCCCAAGCAGGTAAGCTAACTCCAGAAGTAGAAGCAGAAGTACTGGCGGCAGTCGAAATTCACTCACAAGAGGCAAAGCGACAAATAGAAACATTACGCGAAACTGATTCTGATGGGGCAGCCTTAGCACAAATGACCTTCGCGACTGCGCTTGATGTACAATCTTCTGTACTTAAAGCAAATGATAGTGCGAGCACGACTGCTAATATGTCTACCGTAGCATTAGCTTCAGCGCTTGATGCAGGCTATTCAGAAGCTACTAATGTCAGTTCTGACGACAACTTGTCTGTGGTTCGGTTAATTGCACAGTTGGAAATTGAAACTACTCGAAGTTATGAATTGCTTGAAAGTATAAAAAAATTAGCAACTGAGCAAGAGCAAAAAGATGTTCGTCGTCGCTTGTCTGATCTTGAAAACAAAATCAAATCCGCAACCAAAGTACCCGTTACAGATTCAGAATTAGTAAAAAATGAATTACGGACTTCATGGACTGATCTCCAAAAACTAATTTCCTTTATGACTGATATTGATGTTCGACACTCGTTAACAGTTGAAACGCTGGTACCGGTGGTATTGTCTGCTGAGGAAAAATTAGCAGAGTCAATCACAAAGTATGAATTAGCCAGTGCTAATTTACTAAGAATTTCTGACGGTACTTCAAGTATTCTTGATGAAGCTATTATTGAAAAAGTAACAGCAACATTACCTAAAATTGAAACTTTACTTTTGACAGCAACCACAACTATGTATGCCGATATTAATACAGCCAAAACGGCTGTTGATGAGGCTTTTGCATTAACAGATTCAATTCTATCTATGTATGCATTCCCAGACTTACTGTTGGTACCTGACACTGGATTATCTGTTGATGTAGCTACAACGGCTTCCACAACTACCAAAGCAGAAGTTTCTGCTACTACCAGCACCATCATCCCCTAAGTATAGAAATTTTGAACTGACGATATAAATTAGCATTGCCTGTAACTGTTTGTTGTATAAGATTTAAGGGAGTACAATGCTTAAATGATACTCCCTCGTATTCTTGTTATTCAGTTCCGGTTGCGTGATAAAACATTAGCTCTTGAGCAACAGAGTATATCAAGAGAAATAGGTTCCGATGTAACCTTAGAATTTTTATCGGCTTTAGACGAGGCTTTATCATGGGATGATCCGGTAGCGGTGCTTTCTGGGTACGCTGGTGTAATTTTTGGGGGTTCTGGTGATTTTGATTTTGATGGTGGAAGAACAGAATACGATCAAGCAAAATCAACCTCGTACCAGTTGCTTGAACAACTGCGACCGTTGCTTGATTATATTTTTAAACACGATATTCCAACGTTAGGTATTTGTTACGGACATCAAATAATCGGGGCGTACGCTGGAGCTAAAGTTGTTCATGATGAAACGCAAAAAAAGAATTGCTCCCATGAACTATCAGTAGTGGTTGATAGAAACACTTTTTGTATTTGTGATAATATTCCGGACACGTTTTACGCGCATTATGGTCATAAAGATAGTCTGGACCGAGTGCCAGAAGGAGCAGTGTTATTAATGAATGGAGGTAACGCCTGCCAAGTTTCGGCACTTAGTTATAAACAAAATATCTTCACTACCCAGTTTCATCCGGAATTATCCTTTGAAGATATTCATTTACGCGTTGAGGCGACCCCCGGATATTTACCGGAAGGTGTCATGATAGATGATGCGTTTACTAAACATGCTGAAGCTAATACTATGTTGTATAATTTTGGACAATTAGTGGTGAGAAAGAATATAGAGAAATGCTCATAGAGCAAGATAAAAAATATCCAAGCAAATGCTCGGGTATTTTTAAAATGTAGTTTTTAGTTGCGTGCCTCAGTGACTAATAATTGTGTTAGGAAGGGAGCCATGGTGCTTGTGAAGATGCTGGCTTTATAGGGGATGTTGCCTGACAGGTTACTTGATAACGAGAAACCTGTTTCTTGGGTGATAGTGCGATTGATATGAGAAACGGTAATTGCGCGTAGGCTTCCAGCTCCATCTCGCTCATCATCCCCGCGGGTAGTAATCATTCCGATAACCCGTCCGTCGTCTGAAACGACTGGTCCACCCGAAGCTCCTTGTTCGCCCATGATACTACCCCGCAGCGCAACCACATCCGCGTAGTTAGAGCCAAAAGTATACAGTTCAGAAATAGTGGTAGCGGCTTTTTTTGCAAGGAGGTCGGTATCGGCCCCCTCTCGTAATAAAGAGCCTGCAGGATAGCCAGCAGCTACTACAGTTGATTCTGTAACACTGCGCGGTAGTAAATCAGTATTAAGAGCCAAAGCAGGGAAGGTGGTTGAGGCTAATAATGATTTACCGTCCATGTCGCTCACAATGTATAAAAGTGCGTAGTCGCGTTCTCCGGTTCCGCTGGGTGCTTTATCATCAATTAATGAGGCGTTTGCCTTAATCCAAGCTGGTGGTATGTACAAGAGTTCAGCTTTGAAGTTTGGACTGGCGGGACTACCATTTCTAATAACACAATCTGTTTCACTAAAGACACCACTTTTTTCGAGCAACAAAAATTGGGCGACGTGGGCATTGGTCATTACAACACCTGACGGATGCACAAAAAATCCAGTTCCCGTGGTGGTACGGATTTGTTTTTTTGTAATTGAAGTACAGTAGATATTCACAATTGCTTCAACGGGGTCATTTACCGCTACAAAATCAGTGCCAACACTACTTAATACTGAAGCCTGCTGGTAGGCAGCACTTTGTAAGAGTACATCGGGAATAAATGAATCAGTGTAGTATTCCGAAGGTAAGCGTGAAAGGGTGGCGGGCATATCAGACTCGGGCATCACTTCTTCGGTTTGTGGTTCTGGCGTTGTTCCCAATAAAAAATGGATTTGATTCGCTAGCATATTGGTAAACGCTAAATACCCCATCAAAATCGCCGTTAAAATTTCAATAAAAAATTGCATAATGCCTATAGTATATCATTAGGGCAGTATACGAACAATTATCATATGCAGAACAGCATATGATATACTTTATGTATATGTCGGCAAAAGAATTAGCAATTAAATTAAGACATGAAGGAAATTTTTATTCTTATATCGCAGCTCAAACTGGGTTGTCAAAATCTACTTTGTCATACCATCTTGCCACAATTCCATTTACCCCAAATAAAAAAGCCCTAAAATCCGCCACGCTCGCTCAAGTACGCTCAGCTCAAACGAAACATAAGCAAAAACAATTACGAATGGACGAAGCGCGTAGTCAAGCTGTAAAAGAATTTGAAAGATTAAGTAAAAGAGATATTTTTATAGCGGGTATAGCGTTATACGCAGGCGAGGGAAGTAAAACTCAAAACCTTATACGTTTAGTAAATTCAGATTTCCGAGTTGTTTGCTTCTTTATAAATTGGCTACAAACATTAGGGGTGACTAAAGATCATATTGTGTTACGTGTCCACGGTTATCCTGATACTGATAGGGAAGTTGCGGAAACATTTTGGTTACAAACAACTAAAATACCTAAAGTAAATATTCAACCAATGTGTATTGATTATCGAGTAAATAAAGACAGAAAAAGAAGTGGGGTGCATCCCTATGGAACTGCCCATGTTTCCGTTCGAGCTAATGGTAAAATAGAGTTTGGTACGGCATTAGCAAGAAAAATTGCCGTGTACATGGAACTACTTTTAGGTTGATATTATTCACCATCTCCGTTATACTAGCCCGCGAGTAGACCAATCACTTGCGGGCGTAGTTTAGTGGTAAAATGACTGGCTTCCAACCAGTAGATGGGAGTTCGATTCTTCTCGCCCGCACACATATGTTTCCGAAAAAGCCCTTTAAGGGGCTTTTTCGTTTGAAACTTAGTGTGCGGGCGAAGCAACCTGCTGGGAGCAGGTTGCGCGAAGAATCGAAGCCGTTGCCAGCTCTTTTGCAAAAAGAGCGACAACGGGTACTGAAACTGTAATGTTCGATTCTTCTCGCCCGCACAAATCAGCCGACCCAAATGCGTATGCATTTGGGTCGTTGCTGTTTGTAGCGAGGCGAGAAGAATCGAAAGACGCAAGCCGGGGCCCCTCTGGGCCGGCGCGTCGGGGTCGAAAGCCCTTACTAAATTTGGAGCCGTAGGCGAACAAATATAGTTAGTGACTTGTGACCGATTCTTCTCGCCCTTCAACCTGCTATACTACCCCCATGCCCATCACACCCCAATGGAAAACCCACCCCCTCACCCTTGCCGGTCACGTTGAACTAGTTCCTACAGCCTGGCTCTATAAGTATCGTGGATCAGACGTCACACTGGGTGTCGATTTACTTGATGGCACTATCGTCGATATGGAGAAACTCTGGCAAAATATCCAACAAGATGGGTTGTATGATCCAGTTATCATTCGAGTAGGGAAGGAGAACAAGAAATTCCGCTTGGAATCAGGCAATCATCGTATTCAAGTTTTCAAAAAATATGGAGTGGAATTCACTCCCGCTACCGTTCAGGTACAAGATATCTGTGGGCCTGAGGTAGAAAATGTTATGACTGATGCTACACATAACTTCGATTTTACAAATGATATGTATACCGTGACTTTTGAAATAGGTTACACTAAGCCCTCTGCTGTTTTTAAAAATCTTACCAGCCAAGTTCAACCATTTTAGGATTTTCAACCAGCTACATGCGGAATCTATTTTGTTTGTACCCACGACTCATGAGGATTTGCGTTCGGGAGACTAGTTTCGGTTGTATTTATAAAAAATGAAAATCCGATCGCGAATACCGTGATAGCTAATAGTAGCGACAACGCTTGTTTCTCAGTTGTTATTAAACCAAACGAATGATGTATTACCCAATTGATTAATCTATTTTTTTGCATAAATTTTAATTAAATAATGGTGCACATACTGAGCCATTGTCATCTTCCAGCCAGGGATCACCACATACTAGTTGGTTTGGATACGGAATATGACAATGGGTTGCGGTGATGAATTTACCTCCTAAAATACAAGGTGTTCCCGGTACCTCAATGTCGTAAGTAAAGATAGCGTATGCTCCACATTGACCGCCAGTTTCTAACTTTATTGAAACATACCCATACACGCTACCTCCTGTGTTTATCGGGTCAGTCAATTTTGTTGGTAGAAAACCTTGGGTAACTAAATCTTGTAAAAAGGTAGCTGATCTTGAATTAGACAAGCCACTACAAGGATAGTGTTTATTTTTTGCATAATATAACTCAAAAGCATTTATTACAGAACGAGCAGCAGTCAAACGTTCGGCATCTCGGGCTTTCATTCGAGCGGTACTAAAGCTTGCTATAGTCACACTGGAAAGCAAAGAAATTATAGAAATGACTATCATTAGCTCAATTAGTGTAAACCCAAATTTTTTTACACGTTTGGGTTTACAAAAGTACATAAGTATTATTTTAGCATCAATAGAAACAGTTTGCTTTAAAATATTAACAAAGAATAAATAAACTAAACACCCCGCCTGATAGGACATAACAGTTTAGTGGACTGATTTCGACTAACAAAAAGCACCCGGCTGAGGGTGCTTTTTGTTTTTTGTGATGGGAAATAGCGAAGATTGCTCTTTGATTTTCCACATAGCGTATTTACCTCCGCTACCAGTATATTATATCACGTCGTTTTAAAATATGGTTGGGGAAAACACCGAGTCTATAAGGTGAGGCGTATAAAAATAGATGCAGTTCTAGGCGCACAAAGAAAATTGTGCGAGACGTACTTTTTGCTTCTTACAGAAGCTGTACAGGTTGACGCTATTTAAAATAAAATAGCTGGCAACCTCTTGCGAAAGTCCCCCAGACTTTCTCACGGTGAGTATAATTTACTGCAGTGCAACAACGAAATGCGCTATTTTTATAGCCGGATAATGTAAAACACCCGGAACTATTGTTCCGGGTGTTTTACATCGAGATTTATTATTTAACTGAGTCTTTCAGTCCCTTGGCAGCGCGGAATTTTGGTACACGCATTGCTGGTACTGGCACAGTTTCTCCAGTTCGTGGGTTACGAGCTTCGCGAGCAGCACGCATTTTAGCTTCGAAAATTCCGAAACCAGCGACTGATACTGAGTCACCATCTTTCATGGCAGCTTCAATGTTACCAAAGACCGCTTCAACGGCACGTTCTGCATCAGCTTTCGTTGTTCCGAGCACTTCGTGCACTTTGTTGATGATATCTGCTTTATTCATATTCAGAAATTTATTTTTCTTTTTAAGGGGTGATAAAATTTTTGTACCAAGGAGCGCTCGGTACGATGCCCAAATATTTTTGGCTTAACAACATTATATAGCAAGGTAATTTGGGTGCAATGCCTACCTGAATGATAAAAGTGTGTTGTAATATTTTTGTGTGTAACTATGAATGTGACAAATTTTTAAAAAATCAGCACCTCAGGTGCTGATTTTTTACATTACCGAGCGTAACTGACAACGCGTGTTTCCCGAATCACATGGACTTTAATTTCTCCCGGATAGCGAAGCTGGGCTTCAATGTTGGTAGCAATGGTGCGCGCAAGGGTGTGTGTTTCAAACTCGGTCATGTTTATTGGGTTTACAATCACTCGTATTTCGCGACCAGCTGCTATTGCAAAGGCTTTTTCTACACCATGTAAGGTGGTAGCAATGGCTTCAAGGTCTGATAGACGTTTGATGTAGTTTTCAATAGAGTCGCGACGAGCTCCAGGACGAGAACCAGAGAGGGAGTCGCACACTTGAACAATCAAGGATTCTGGTGTTTCGTAAGGGTATTCTTCATGGTGCGCGCGCATAGCGAGGATGACTTTTTCATCAACGCCATATTTTTGTAAAATACGGATACCGATTTCTACGTGTGTTCCGGCAACCTCATGACTCACAGTTTTGCCAATGTCATGGAGAAGGGCGCCAGCGCGCGCTACCGCTACGTCAGCACCAACTTCTTGCGCAATTATTGCTGCCATATGAGCCATTTCAACTGAATGCCACAATACATTTTGTCCGTAACTGGTGCGGAAATGTAATCGACCAACAATAGAAACAAGGTCAGGATGGAGGTTGGGAACGTTGGCTTCATAACAAGCTTTTTCTCCCATGGTCCGTACCATTTTTGCGACTTCTGACCTAGCTGCTTCCACCGCTTCTTCAATTTTTGCAGGTTGAATACGACCATCTTTCATTAACGCTTCAAGGGCAACTCGAGCAATTTCTCGACGGATGGGGTCAAATGATGAGAGGACAATATACCCCGGAGTTTCATCAATTAATACGTCAACTCCCGTAGCTCGTTCAAAAGCACGCACGTTACGTCCTTCCTTGCCAATCACTTTACCTTTAAGATCATCACTAGGTATCTCGACGTTGCTCGTCATGATACTAGTGGGCATTTGGTTGCCAACGCGGTGAATTGCTGACAGCAGAATATTAGTCGCCTTAGCTTCTATGGCTTCACTATTAAACAATTCAATTTTCTGCAACCGAGCTGATAAGTCTTCAGTACGTTCCTTTTCTATCTTATCGATAATTCGATCAAAGGCTTCTTCAGGTGTAATACCGGCAATCGTTTCTAATTTCTGGTCAAGTTCATTTTTTCGTTCATCAAGTCGGGCTTTAAGACCTTTTACTTCATCAATTTTACTTTGCAGTGATTCTTTTTGGGAATCAATATCAATCTGACGGGTATCAAGGAGTTCTTCACGTTTATCAATCCGAGCTTCTTTTTGACTAAGCTTTTCAGTGACGGCGGTGGCTTCTGTTTTGGCGGTAAGGATAGCTGCTTCAGCTTTTTCTTCTGCTTTTTCAACAATTTTGATTGCACGTTCTTCGGCTTCAAGCATCTTTTCCTTGATGGTGATTTCGATTGAAGTTTTGCTCGATAACGCGTGCAGGTAGCGCAGGTAGTAGCCAAGAGCCAAGCCAAACGCCAGTCCTGCGAAAACAATCGCAGAGAGGAAAATTGGCGGCATGGGTATGTATTCTAATTTTAGTAAACGGAATGTCAGACAGTGGTCGTTAGGGGATGGTCAGACTTTAAAACTGTACCAGAAAAGTTACTGATTGTACATTGATACTGATTTTGGTACATTATTCATCAATGCAGTAAGAGAAAGGGTAGCAAATGAGATTTCTTGTTCTTTTCGCACGAAGTGTTATGGTAAGTTTTTGTCTGTTGTGGCCTGTGGCTTTGATGGCCTTGGGTTTTGAGCGTGTTGCTCGCAATGGTATCGACTCTGGTTTTATTGTTAGCAGTATATATTTTTAGTTAGTAGGGATTGGTTTTGCCTTGCTATTCAGAAAATGGCTTACCGAATATGCCGATGCACAGTATCCAAAAAGGGCTCCCTAGGGAGCCCTTTACGTTTAGCTATAGATTTTGTCTACGATGCCGTATTTAAGTGCCTCATCCGCATCCATAAAGAGATCTCGATCGACATCAGTTTCAATTTTGGTTAGCTTTTGTCCAGTTGCTTTAGCGAGCATCTTGTTCAAACGATCACGCGTCTTGATGATGTGTTTGGCAGTAATATCAATATCTGAAGCTTGGCCGTACGCTCCACCTGATGGTTGGTGGATCATAACTTCAGCATTTGGAAGAATAAATCGTTTGCCTTTTTGGCCTTGGGAAAGAATAAGTGAGCCCATTGAAGCGGCCATCCCGACACACACGGTCGCTACATCAGGCTTGATGTGGTGCATGGTATCAATAATCGATAGTCCAGCTGTCACACTTCCACCGGGCGAGTTGATGTACAGGTAAATATCTTTCTTAGGGTCTTCAGCTTCAAGGAAAAGCAATTGGGCTACCACTAAGTTCGCCATATGATCTTCAATCCCGCCGGTAATAAAGATGATACGTTCTCGAAGCAAACGAGAGTAAATATCATACGCTCGTTCGCCCCCTTGGGTTTTTTCAATCACCATCGGTACTAGCTGGGCTGTTTCGGTTTCTCGGTGTTTCATATATAAATTTAAAGTTAGTTGTCTGTATTAGGATTAGTCAGCATCAGACGTACCTATCCTAGCAAATTGGTTGAAAAAAAGAAAATGGTCACACTTGTCATTATATAGTTACCGTTTTTAAACGCGGAATCTTATGGAGTTGTACGTCCGCTGTTACTAAAGGAATTAGGTGAAGCAACGCAGTGCTAGCAATCAATGCATCAGGAACAGATATTTTATGAGTTCGGCGTAAAGTAGCTGCTTGTTTGGCAATATTGCCGGTAACAGATAGTATAACGAATTCTGATAAAAAAGCTTCAATAATTTTAATTTCCGCAGGAGTTAAGGATGATAGTGCTAATACCTCTGTGACAGTTATTGCCGATATAAATAACACCACTTCTTCTGACCGAAACGCTTGAAGTTTAGATATTACAGCATTGTCACCGTTTAAGTAACCGATGAGAATATTACTGTCGAGAAGAATCATGGATGGGGCTACTTACGTTTTGTGCTCCAGGTCTTACGACCTTGGGCTAGTTCCCGCAGCACCGTAACTTTTTTAGATTTTAGCAAACCAGCCGCCTTTTCCCAGACTGAAGGTTTCTTGTTGGTTTTCCGCGGAGTTGGTAATTTTGTTGCCGTTCTCATAAATAAAGTATAGCGAATTTATAGTCTATTTACAATTAGAAAATGGCAGGGCGATATTTCGCGCCCTGCCAAAAATGACGTTGACTGTCATAGTTACAGTCGTTGTGACTGGCCGTTACACCAATCCAACCTCACGTCACTTATAGTCAGGCAGTCCAACGTAAGCTGGGTTAGCCCTTTAGAATTTGTTTATCCTTTTCAAACTTGTGTCCACGAAGGAGAACAATATTGAAGTAATAAACATACCCGCTTCCCGATGGGTGGTCGGCAGATATATTGTCGGTATTCATCCGCTGTATACAAGCGAATTACTAGCTGACAATGTCCCGGAATGATCTCATGGTCGTTTCCAGGTTTCCCCGACGAGAGTCTGGACCGTAGGCTTTCTCACGATCGCATCCTGCCACTCCATTTCGGTGTTACGCTACTTTGGACCAAATGACCCTGGACGTATGCAGTGTAGCAAGTGTAGTTAAAAAGAAAAGAGGAGCACATGGAGCGCTCCTCTTGTCGTCTTTGAACGCCGACAGTTCAGACGATGGTATCGGTAGCTTTGCAGCCGTTGCCGTCAGGATAGATGTGACCGCAGTCAGGTTTCAGCATAATCAGCCCTTTCTCTGACACGATATGTGATCAGAATTTTACGATATATATATATTGGTTTTTGGTCAAGCGATACATCGCGGTATTATTGATTTTTAAATAATTGATGTATTATTTCACTGGTTAGTTTAAGAGGAGGCTAAAATGAACAGTAATGATATCTTTCTGGTTCTTAGTTACATAGTGGCTCTGGTGTTAATAAAAATCGCATTAAATTTACTATGGGCTGGGGTCATGATGTTGTGGGATCCTTATAACTTAAGGCACGAAGAAGCAAGATTGCTAAAGCTGTTGCATGAATACAAGACTGGCCGTCTATCCATGGCGGAAATTAAAAGTCAGGATCCATTTTCATATATTAGGTTTGGTCTGGGTCACACTATTGATGGAATCCCCGGACTAGTTTCAATACCATATATCAGTCCTAAATTGCGTCACGATATGATATCGCCACGCATAAAATCACGATAAAGCCTTAACCCCGCACATAAGTGCGGGGTTTACTAACTTAAAATCTATAATTTTTTTATTAGCTAGATTGTATAAATAAAATGAATTGTTTTAAAGCAATCAATCAAGAGATTTTCTTAAAACCTTTAGATACTAAGAATAGGGAATATAGAAAAACCAATAATAATTTTTAAATCAACTAATTCCAAGTACGCGTTAAGTGACTGAAATAGGAATTAAAATACGCGTAATGAGAACTTTTAAGAGTGCCTCAGATTCGCGGCGGACAAGAAAAAAAATGCGAGTGGGGTGCATACCCAGCGAGCATCTTTTTTCGCAGTCCAACAAAGAAGATGAGGTGCTATTAAAGGTTCTCCAGCATCTTCATTACGGCTTCGTTTGTCATTACACTACTAACATAAATCTCCACTCGATGCTTATCTGCATCTTTATACTGATCAGTTAATTGTTTCACCTGAGCATCTAATTGCGCTTGGTCGGGTTTAACCTCTTCTTTTTTAGCAATTTCATTTAATACCAGTTGTAGTTTGGCTCGTTTCTCAGCGGCTGGAGTCCATTCGGTACTTAAATCATCTTTGGTTTTTTTGATATGTTTGAGGTAGTCATCCATTTTCAGATTAGATCGTTCGAGATCTTCGTTCATTTGCGCAAACATTTGATTGAGTTCTGAATCAATGAGTACCTTAGGCAAATCCATAGTAGAGGCTTCTATAATCGCGTCGGTAATTTTTGCCCGATGACCACTTTCTACGGCTTGTTTCTTTTCGATGGTGAGGTGTTCGCGGATTTTTGTTTTAAAATCTTCCACCGTGGTAAATTGTCCCGGTTGACCTAAGGTAGCTACCACTTCGTCAGTGAGTTCGGGAATAGGGAGTTTCGCTAAATCAGCTTCAGTTTCTAAGGGTGTATCGATGACCTCGGTAACGTCAGTTGTGTCAGTCTCGTTTTTAACAACAGCTTTCTGTTGCAAGCGTTCGTAAGCGGCTTTTTGGCGGAGGATGTTGTTGATTTGTTTATCAATGTCAGCGTCAGTTACTTCACTTGATTCTTTGCCGGCATTTACGGTTTTAGCGAGGGCTTTGTAGTCAGGGAGAGTAATAGTCGGGAGGACAGCGACAGTCGCCGTAAACCCAAGAGGGTTTTCTGGTGCAATTTTTGTAATAGCTATTTGTGGGTAGCCAATAGCATCAATACTGTGGGCTTCTAATATATGTGGGTACATATGGGCAATCGCTCGCTCGGCCATCTCAGCTAAAATAGCCATTTCACCAATGGTTTTGACGAGAACAGCTTCCGGTACGTGACCAGGGCGAAATCCGTCTAATTTAACGTTTTGGCCAAGGGTTTTAATAGCTCCTGAACGTTCGTGGAGTAATTCTGCAAAGGGAATTTCGCCCGTAATTTTTACTTGTGAACCAGCTTCTTTTTCAACGGTAAAGGCTGTTTTAAAGTCGATATCGTGGTGATGGTGTGAATGTGACATATAGGCTACGTAGTTTACTCATGTATAGCTAAATTGCAACCTGAGCTTTCGAAAACGGCGAATTTCGTTGTTGCTACTGTCGCTCAAACTCTCACCGTACAATAAAGTACGACTCGAGCTTTCGCTCGGTTTCTTCTTACAAAAGCTGTCCACTCATTGGCTATTTTGCTTCGCAAGCTCACAAAATAACTCAATGAGTCTTGCGAAAGTGTTTTGACACTTTCTCACCTAAAACTTCACTCGTTTTTGAAAGCCCGAACATAGCTTTTCCTTTACTGAATAATAAAAATATAAAAAAGAAAAAGGGATTTCCGGGCGAGCAACACGTGCCAGCGGGAAATCCCCTGTTGGTGCGGTCTGGGACCGCGGGGTGAATACAGTGAGTCTGGATCTACTCAGCTGTGATTTGTGCCCTTTTGTCCAGGTGACACATACGATCGCAGATCACTTCAGTGCGGAACGATGTCCCTTTATGGGCAAATCCTTTCTGGAGTTAGAGTTTCTTTTATCCTCAATTAAAGCAGATTATTTATAGTAGTTGATTTTGGTAAATATCCAATAGAACTATTGCCCAGCGGAAATTGCTGCTTCTAAATCTGTTTCAATAGGGGTAATTTCTGATGTGAGGTCTTCTAAGTTGGTACTTTGAGCGTCAGCCGCTATCGCTTCTAGTTCATCAGAGGTGCTTACAACATCCATGAGATCAGTCCGGGCTTCGGCCGTGGTACTTTCTGGTTCGTTATTTTGTTCGGCGGTCGGGCGAGTTGAAGTTGGGATAGTTACTTGTTCCTGCATCACTAGGGTATACCAGTAGTAAAAACCAGCCAAAATTGCTACTAAGATTAAAAACAGCAAGATTATTATTGGCGCACTCAGTAGACGAGGAGTCGTGGGTTCCGTTAGGGGAGTGCTCACTCGAGTGGAAGGGACATGCATTGCTTCATTTTCAAAGTTGGGCTCAATGATGGGACGTTTATTTTCCATAGATTAATTATTAGTGCTTGTGGCAGTGGTTGAACTTGTAGAGGTGCTGAGATTAAATGGACTTGCTGTAGCGTTTTGGGCCAGGTTAATAGTAGCTAAGATATTTTGGTGAGCGGCAATAATGGCAATTCGAGTATTTATGTAGGTATTTTTTAAGTTCTGCCAATTTTCTCTTGGTGTAGCGGAGCCAACAAACGCGTTTACTTCAGTATCAATACTGGCGATATTTTGAGTGGCTACGTTTAATTTAAGTTGAGCTTGCGCTAATTCGGTTCGGGCCACACTTACATTTTTGCCTTGCTCTTCCATTTTATTAAGACGTGAATTCAAGCGGTCAGTTACATTTTGCAACCGTTTCACCGCTCCTTCCATGCGGTTGCTCATATTGGCAGCAAGATTAAGTAACCGTGTCTGGGCTACTCTACTTAAGGTAGGTTCTGTCGTAAAGGTACGCTTGGTGGGAGTAATTGTTGGACTGGTAGTTGTTGATTCAACTTCTGAAACTTTTTTTGGTTCAGTATTTTGTGCGTAGGCAAAAGAAGCACTCATGACAATGAGGGTACACAAAATACCTGATGTACAAAGTATAGTTTGATTCATATATATACAGTATAGCCCTCCACACCCTAAAAGGGGAGGAGGGCTATACACAATAATTCGTTTCCTTAAAGTTTTAGAGCCGGAAGAATTTGTTTTTTGCGGGAGAGAATGCCTGGCAATATTTCGGTATCAGATTGTACCGTGATGCCAAAAGAACTTTCAATCACTTGTTTGGTCAGTTCGTTATAGGTAAATACGGTAGCCTGATCTTTAAAAATATCAACAATAAAGAAGAGGACATCATCAATGTCATTTTCTTCGGCTACACAATGAGCAATTGCCGTAATAATACCTTCTTTACGTGCAAGAACCGTCTCAGTGTTAGTAGTTTCAATTACTGAAACGCGGAAGTTTTTATCACCCACTTCATATTTTTTACTATCAAGTTTAATCAGACCACTATCACTAAAGCTTGAGATGTCTGATTTTGCAGCAAACATCTCGCCGGCGTAAGAAGTAATATCAATATTCAATGTTGCTGCGATTTTTTCAGCCACGTCTTGATCGTGAGGGGTAGTGGTTGGTGAACGGAATCCAAGGGTGTCTGAGAGAATAGCCGAGAGCATCAGTCCAGCAATGTTTTCTGGAATGGTAATACCTTCTATAATAAACAAGTCGTGTATAAGCGTAGCTGTACAAGCAAGCGGTTTAATAGTGATTTCAGTTGGCATATCTGTGGTCAGGCCACCGACAAGCTTGTGATGATCAAGTAGGGCTATGAGATTCATATCGTTAATATTTGCCGGAAGTTCTTGGGGATTATTGGTATCAACCACCACTACCGACTCACCTGCAGTAAGTACCGGTAATAACTCCGGAACAGCAAAACCAAAACGTTGTAACACAAAGCTCGTTTCACTATTAAGTTCTCCTAATACATAGGGAGTAGCATCGTAGGCGGTATGTTCATTTAAATACCACGCATAGACAATAGCGGCTGTGGTTGCATCAGTATCGGGGGACAAATGTCCAAAAACTTTTACCATATATAAAAATGAAGTTATAAGATGTTCAGTGTAGAACACGAGCGTCCGGGGTGCAAGGGCGAAGAATATGGAAAATGGAAAATTGAATAGCAAAAAGACCGGTTCAATGAGGGATATTTTTTTAAAAAATCCTAAAAAATAAAATTATTAAGAATAGTGCTCACTGGCAAACACGTATTGTTCAATGAAGATTTTTTTCATGGGTAGTACCGATAGTTGTTCGTAAAAGGCTAACAACGAGGCGCGGTAAAGGACCTCATCAACGTTACGGTACGATAATGGTGCTAGTTTGTGTGTTAACAATAGGGCATTGGCAATCAATCGCGCCGTCCTTTTATTTCCGTCAACAAATGGTTGGATGTAACTAATTCCGACCAAGGCAGTCAGCGCCTTGTCAAATCCACCAGTACAATTGTTAATTTTTGTGATACAAGACTCTAGTTCCTCGCCAATTTGAAATTGATTATCGAGTGGTCTATAGGTCGAGCCAGTAATTCCCACAGCACTTTTGCGCAGTCCGATATCGTTTAGTAGTCCAGTCATAAGTAGCTCGTGCACCTTTTCCACAAAACTACGAGTTAGTGCGCTTGTTTTAGTAGTTTGTTCTAATACAAAATCAAAAGAAATTTTGTGGTTTAAAATCATCGTGGTTTCTTCAGGTGTATTGGTTTTTGACGGAATCCCCTCACGTAATAGTAATTCTGTATCGAGCAAGGTGTAAGTATTTCCTTCTATTTTTGACGATTTCCAAGAGAGCTCGATAATAAAACGTTCCAGTTCACGACTACGAATGTCAGGGGATTGAGTAGCGACCCGAGTTTGATACGAGTCAGTATTAAACTGTAAATGAGTCAGCTCGTTATTAGAAAATAATGTTTTTGGCCAATAATTCCAAACATCAAATTGATACGAGGTTAATGCACCGGGACGACTGTCTGGTTCTTGGGCTCCGTAACTTTCGGCCTCTACGGGAATAAATAATCTTCCGGCGGAAGGAAGAATATAGACGAGTGACCGACCACCACCTTGGGTGGCAAGAACGCCTGCCTCTACTAAATCTGCGAGATCACGTTTTAGAGTACGTTCACTAGTGTCTCTTCCGAGCACAGTAAATAATTCAGAAAAGGCGAGTCCGGGCTCTAATTTTAATCGGTTAATAATTAGTAGTTGTCTGGGTGTGATTGTAAACATATAATTTATTCGTGCCAAAGTATACCATTATTCGTGCCAAAATGGCACGAATAATGACCTGTTTTGGCACGAATAGGGGATTGTTAATCGAAAGTATGTAAAATAAAGTTAAAATTGCTTGTATTTTAGTAAAAATTGTGCTATAATGCTGCCGCTGACGATGAGCTTTTAGCTTGTTGGGACAGTACTGGTCTTTCAAATAAAGGAACACCCACTATGAGTGGAACACCCTTGTCTATCGCTCGGTTTGCCGGGTTGCTGTCGACTGTTGCCAAGACATTGGCGGCATTGCCGATGTCTGATGACGTCGCGAAAAGTTGGGAGGAAAATGGTGCGGAGCTTGCTTCGCGTCTGGGATTTTTGACCGAAGCAGCGCCATTGCGGAAGCCAAAGTCAAAACTGAAACCCAAATTCCAAATCCAGCCCGACGGCACCATCACCTTCTCGGTGAAATCGAACGGCACGACGGGCAAAGAGTGGATTGCAAAGCTTGAAGCCTCTGGTCACAAAGTCAGTGACTACGCTAAGCAACTGCTGTTGTCTACAGATTTCGTCCCGACCAAAGGGGTCGTGACTAAAATTGTCGTTTTGCCGGGAAAGTTCTGGTCGTCGGACAATGTCCGAACGTCCAAACACATTCGTGCCGAAGCAGACAACCGGAAACTTAGCAAACCAAATGCCGAAGTCGCCTGTCTGATGCGGATGATATTCTCGAACGAGGATATCGTCTCGATGGGTCTGAGCTGGCTAATTGCCATGCATGAACCCGTCAAAGATTCTGACGGCAACCCGGGCTTGCTTGGTGCTGGTGCGCTCGGTGGTGACTCTTGGCTCGGTGCCTTTTGGGGCAATCTTGGCGATCGGTGGTTTGAGCGCGGTGGTTTCGCGTTTGCTGTCTCGCACGTTTCGACACTCTGATCTTGGTAGTTTTGTTTTTGACATAGGTCACTTTGATTTTAACCGCTCCA
>JAYSSH010000114.1:0-6041 GCA_043720635.1 Candidatus Kaiserbacteria bacterium | reverse complement strand
CTCAAGATGCTGAGCCTGGCGGATATTATGGAGCCGTTTTGGTTTCAACGGTTCAAAAAAATGATGATGAGGATTCTGCTGTTGCCAACTCACCAATTATTGCGCGAATTGGCACACTCTTTTTTATCACAGTGCCAGGAGCTATTGAGCAATCGGGTCAAGTTACTAATTTTTCAACTATCCCCGATACTTGGTTTTATACTAAAGGACCATTAAACTTGGGAATCCTTTTTGAAAACACTGGCTCAAAACACCTTAATCCCTACGGAGAAATTAAAGTCCAGAATATTTTTGGTGAAGAAGTAGGGTTTGTAGAAATTGAACCTTGGTTTGTGTTACCGAAATCCCTCAGGTTGCGCGAAATTACTTGGGATAGAGAGGTACTTCTTGGTCGCTACACTATCACGGCCAATATCAACAGAGGCTATGATGATATTGTTGATGAAAAAACTATTGCTATTTGGGTTTTGCCGTGGCAGTTTCTCGCCAGTATCTTCTTAGGTGTTTTGATTTTTATTATTTTTATCAGATTTATTGGTAGTCGATTTGAATTTAAACGAAAGAGTTAGTTAACTCCCTATGGTCCATAGTTTGATTAGTTCTTTACGATACACCGGTATTGCCACCTTGCTTATTGTGGTGATTTTACAAACCTCAAGTGCACAAGTGATGCAAAGTAGTAATTATAAAATTCAAAGTGACAGTGTTAATGCGGGTGGTGGGTTGTCGAGTTCAACAAATTACGGTCTTGAAGATACAACAGGGGAAGTGGGAAGCGGGGAATCTACTAGTAGTAACTATCAACTAAAAGCGGGTTACCAGCAGATGCAAGCCGTATATTTAAGCCTGACGGCAGCAACAGATGTTATGCTTCTCCCTAATCTTCCCGGAATAACCGGTGGAACAGCCACGGGCTCAACTGCATTTTTAGTCACAACGGATAGCGCGGCAGGGTACAGGGTAACGATTCAAGCAGCGAGTAGTCCGGCGATGCAAAGCGGGGTCGGCACGATTGCTGATTATGTACCCGTAGGTGCGGTGCCAGATTTTACGTTTACAACTGACCCAACAGACGTTCACTTTGCGTATAGTCCTGAAGGGGTGGATACGGCATTGCGGTATCAGGATTCGGGCGGCGTGTGTGGAGTGGCGGGTAGTGAAACGAGCAATCGTTGTTGGGATGGGTTATCAACTACTCCACGGGAGATAACGAGGAGAGCTAGTGGCAATCATCCTAATGGGGCCACTACTACCATTCAATTTAGTGTGGGTGTTGGGGGAGCCATGGCAGTGACAGCTGGGTTGTATACAGCGACCACTACAATAACTGCCCTAGCATTATAATACGTATGAAATTTTTTAAAACACGACTATGTTTTATTATAGTGCTTATGTCGCTGGGTCAGGTAGCCTTTGCGGTCACGTCCGATTTTACCGTGAGAACCTTGATTGGTAATGATACAACTCCGCCGACAACGCCCGCTACGATTATGGCCGATCCAGTGGCACCGACACAAATAAATATTACGTGGTCGGCATCAACTGATGATGTGCTGTTGTCGGGGTATCGATTGTTTCGTGATGCGGTACAAATTGCAACTACTACCCTGCTTACCTTTAGTGATACAGGCTTAACACCGAGTACGACCTACAGTTATTATGTTGATGCGTTTGATAGTTTCGGAAATTATTCCTCATCTTCCGTCACGGTTGCTACTACCACACCTGATATTCCTTCACCTATAGCCACGAGCACCCCAACTACAACTGCAGAAAAAAATGAAGCTACCCGTATTTTTTCATTACAAAGTTTAGTGGTAACGCCCTTTGATAACTCGGCATTATTTGTCTGGCAAACTAATACTCAAACTCAGTATTCTCTTTCATGGGGTCGAACCATCGGTTATGAACTAGGGTCTGTATCTGGAATAGTGTTTAATAAAAATCACAGTACTAGCATTGATATGCTTGAACCTGGGACAGTCTATTACTACAAACTTACCGCCATTGATAGTCGGGGACTATCGCGGGTGATTGCGACTGATACCTTTACTACTCTTAATAAAATATTTACGAACAATATTCCAAACGTCGATGGTTTTAAAGCCACCGCCCAAGGTACCAACGTAGCGTTGTCGTGGCGTAATACTTTTTCAGATCCAAGTTTAATCGTTCGAGTGGTACGAAGTCATTTATTTTATCCCGCTACTATTCAAAGTGGGGCAGTAGTCTATGAAGGTCAAGGAGAATCATTTATCGATACCGAAGCCCTAGCGTCACGGTCGCCGCAGTATTACACAATTTTTGTTATGGATAGAAGTGGCAAAGTTTCCTCAGGGGCGATTGCGCGGGTCTATAGAGCGTCAGCTAATGCTCCCGGGAGCGATGAGAATGAAACTCTAGCTACTCCGTCAGTTCCTAGTATAGATGTAATTCCTCCAGGTGTAATTGATGAGGGGGACGCTACTATTCTTAAAGCAAGTGATATTCGCATTATACAAAGTGATGCAGTGTTTTACTTTAATAATCCGGTGTCGTTAGATTATTTTTTGCCATTTGTGATCCAGATACCATTTGAGGCTGTCGCACCAAATTTGAAGACCATTACCGTATCTATTCAAAACCCTAGTAATCAAAAAGAAGTTTCCGCTTATTTACTAAAATTAAATCCGGCGGGTGACGCGTACGAAGCGCTTATTGCCCCGGTAGGGATTGTAGGCGCGGCCCGTATGTTAGTTGAGGTTTTTGATTATGAGCAACAAACAGTTCGCCGTATTTCTAATCAAGTCGAGTTTGTAAGTACGAAGCCCGCAGTACCTTTTTTTCCTGATCAAATTTTAAATTATCTTATGATGGTAATTCCGTGGCTACTACTGTTCATACTGTTGTGGGTACTGTTTGTTATTTTCAAACGTATTAGAGGGAGCGAAGTAGAAGAGAAGTAGTTACCCTGAGGATAACAATCGTGCTTGTAGGGTAGTTTCTCGGTATAGTAGTATCAGAACCCATCTCACATTAAATTATGGGCATAGTAACTAATCAATAATAAAATATTTCGTCATGGTCGCCGTATAATTTTCGGCTGCAACATTTAACGGTTCGAATTCAACATATTGCAAATGGATTCGTAAAACATACTCCCAGTATGTTTTACTACCGAAATGTTTCGCTCGAAAATTATACAGCTTGGCATAACGATTTAATGTGAGAGGGGTTCTGGTTATAATTGTAATATTAGTTCATGGTAAAAGTAGCAATTAATGGGTTTGGAAGAATTGGGCGCACCTTTATGCGGATGGCTTTTAACCATCCAGATTTTGAAATTGTAGCGATTAACGATTTGGGTGATATTAAGATGCTGGAGTATTTGCTTAAGTACGATACCGCCTACGGTCGAGCTCCGTTTACTGTGTCATTGGGAGAAGGGGCGCTAATTGTCAACGGGAAGACCATTACCGTATTTTCTGAAAAAGATCCCACTCTGTTACCATGGGGTGAACACGGTGTAGATGTCGTCGTTGAAGCAACGGGATTTTTTAATACATATGAAAAAGCCAATGCCCATATAACGGCCGGTGCTAAGCGGGTGGTAATTACCGGTCCGGTAAGCGGGCAAGCACCCGAAGGGATTTCAGGTGCTACGGTACTGATGGGTGTAAACGAAGGTGACCTTAAAACATGTACGATTAGTTCTAATGCTTCATGTACTACTAACGCGACTAGTCCACTAATAGGAATTCTTAAAGAGTCTATTGGTATTGAAAAGGCGCTCCTCAATACCGTGCACGCCTACACGGCCACACAAGCTTTGGTTGATGGGCCAAGTAAAAAAGATTTCCGTGAAGGACGCAGTGCCGCACAAAATATCATCCCGAGTTCAACGGGAGCTGCGGTCGCAACGACGCTCGCACACACTGAACTGTCAGGAAAATTTGATGGTATTTCCATTCGGGTGCCGGTGGTGGTTGGTTCAATCGTTGACGTAACGTTTATTGCCAGTCGCGCGACAACCGCCGAAGAAGTAAATCAAATTCTGACAGAAGCCGCTTCAACACCACGATGGAGTAATTTATTTGCGGTAACTAACGACCCCATTGTTTCATCTGATATTATTGGAGCACGATTTGCCTCAATTGCGGACTTAGCGATGACGCGCGTCGTTGATGGAAACTTGGTTAAGGTACTTGCCTGGTACGACAACGAAACGAGTTTCACGCATACGTTAGTAGCACACGTAGCAGCTGTCACTAAACACCTGACGTAATATTCTTGATTCATTCTCACTATGCTTTTTGATCGTACAATTTATCTAGCGACCGATCATGCAGGCTTTGCTCACAAAGAAGCGGTTAAAAGTTGGCTGATGAGTGAGGGTTGTGTGGTGATAGATGTTGGCGCCAGTCACTACGACGAGGGTGATGATTTTCCTGATTTTATAAAGTTAGCTGCCCAAAAAGTATCTCGTGACCCCGAAGGCAGTGCCGCTATTATTTTTGGCGGATCAGGACAAGGTGAAGCCATGGTCGCTAATCGCTTTAGCGGAGTAAGGGCCACTGTGTATTACGGCAGCCAACCCGCAATTATTACGCTCTCTCGTGAGCATAATGATGCAAACGTGTTATCAATTGGGGCGCGATTTGTTTCAATCGACGAAACGAAGGGGGTGATTTGGGAATGGCTGCATCGAGAGAATGGAACCGATGAAAAGTATCACAGACGGAATGTAAAAATTGATGCACGACTTTAGTACTATGCAACTTTCTTCTCCTATAGTTCCGGCGGTGATACCTACGTCATTAGAGGACTTGGTTGCCATGGTGCATCAATTACAAGGTCTGCCTGAAATCCATGTGGATGTCGTTGATGGAAAGTTTGTGCCCGCTATCTCTTGGCCTTATACAGAAAATGATACTGTTACGAAGGCATATGAACTTTTGCGTCCATTTTCACTTGAGGTAGATTTAATGGTTGAGAAGCCACTCATTGCGGCTGAAGCGTGGCTTAACGCGGGAGCTGATCTACTAATATTTCATATCGAAACGATTGAGGCGCGCGTCTTAGAAAATTTTACTACTACCCACAACGTGACGGTTGGCGTAGCTATAAGTAGCGCTACACCACTTGAAACTGTGTACGCGTACCTGCCCTTTGTAGAGTATGTGCAAGTGATGGGGATTGCAGAGATTGGGGCACAAGGGCAACCATTTGATACTAGTGTACTTGAACGGATAAAAACCATACAAGATTTGTACCCTTTGATGCCTTTAAGTATTGATGGCAGTGTCAATAGAGATACATTGACAGAATTAAAAACCCTCGGACTTCATCGATATATTGTCGGGTCAGCCATAGTTGGTACACCAAATCCAAAAAAATCTTTTCAAGAACTCACACAATTGGTACGGAGTTAACAGGTCTCATCTGTATTTAGTCATAAGCTTGGTATACTGTTTTTGTCTATGCACTATCTTACGTCAGCGGATGTTACTCGTTTAGAACTTCAAGCGAATCATATTCGCCAGAGTATCATCGAAATGCTGGTAGAAGCCAAATCGGGACACACGGCGGGCCCGCTCGGGATGGCTGACATTTTTACCCTCCTGTATTTTGAAGTACTGCAACATGATTCTAAAAATCCTACGTGGTCTGACCGTGATCGATTGATTTTATCGAACGGCCATATTTGTCCCGTGCTGTATGCGACCTTAGCCCACGCTGGTTATTTTCCACTAGAAGAACTTATGACACTGCGAAAATTTGGGACACGGTTGCAAGGCCATCCGCACCGCGAATCTCTTCCGGGCTTAGAGACGAGTTCAGGCCCGCTTGGGTCGGGATTATCACAAGCGGTAGGAATGGCTTTGGCCGAACGAATGGATAACCCGTATTCGTCGAAATATTTTTACTGTCTCGCCGGGGATGGAGAATTAAATGAAGGGCAAATTTGGGAAGCGGCGATGTTAGCCGGGAAAGAAAAACTACATAATTTAATAATGATTATCGACCGCAATGGTATTCAAATTGACGGTTACACCAAAGAC
>JAYSSH010000113.1:0-6087 GCA_043720635.1 Candidatus Kaiserbacteria bacterium | reverse complement strand
TGGCGTGTCAACCACTTGCAGGGACAAGACGCTGTGCTGAGCGGCATTTCCGGGGAGCCTGTCACGGAAGACTTGGTTTCCAAATCCCGGGCAGATGATTTCAAAGCCGAGATTGATCACCTTGCTGCTGTTATGGAAGGAAAGGTAGCGCAATCGCCAATCAGTCTCGAACGGGGACTTGACACGATGATGGTTATCGCTGCGGCTTTCAAATCGCACACTCTTGGCCGCCGGGTGCGCATTGACTGGACAAAGGGCTACACGACCGACGCAATTTTATAAGGACAAGATGATGCTGAACGCTATCCGATTTGAAGAGTTATTCATTTACGACCTGGCCAACAATCACCAGGCCGATCCGGTCCATGCCGAAAATATTATCCGCGAAGTGGGCCGCGTCAACAAAGCAGCAGGTGTGACGGGTGCCCTCAAGTTCCAGTTCCGCCAGCTTGACAGTTTCATTCACCCGGATTTTCAGGGCCGGATGGACCATAAATATGTCAAACGCTTCTCAGAAACCAAGCTGTCCATGGACGAATTCCGCAAATTGGTGCCTATCGTGCGTGAGTCCGGCCTGCTGACCATGAGCACACCTTTCGACGAGGAGTCGGTCGATGTCATTTGCGACATGGGGCTGGACTTCATCAAGGTGGCGAGTTGCTCGGCCGATGACAGGCCGCTGATCGAGAAAATTGCGCGCGTCAACAAGCCAGTGATTGTCTCCACTGCGGGACTTCGTACAGATGAAATCGATTGGCTGGTCAATTTCTTACAGACAGAACGGGTCAATTTTGCACTCATGCACTGCGTTGCAATCTACCCCACCCCCGACGCCAAGCTGCAGCTTGACCAGATTCGCCAGTTACGCGAGCGCTACCGCGGCGTGCAGGTGGGCTGGTCAACCCATGAAGACCAGAACCATACAGCCCCCATCCAGATGGCCTATGCGCTTGGTGCGCGGTTGTTCGAGCGTCATGTTGGCCTCAACACCGAGGCCTACAAGCTCAACGCCTATTCTTCGACGCCGGAGTATTTCTTATTTTGAAAAAAAATGGGAGATCACCCGTTTTATACAAGCAAAATTTTATAATTATTACTTCCAAGGTCGCTATCAGGATATCCTCAACGAGCTTGATAGCCAGAGTTACTTAGTTGGCTCACAAAAGTCAGTGTATTGGCAGGCGGTGGCTTTCGTAAAAGACCAATTTTCAAAAATCAGAGAAACAGACGTATCCAGTGAATATAACAAAGAGATAGTTAATTTACGAGAACAACTATTCCGCACCAAAGACGAACTGCAGAGTATAAAAAACTCGCGTGTTTTAGGGAGGTTAATCAAAATACGTAATAGGGCAGGCGCAACACTCAATAGATCGAAAGGGGTAAGTGGGATTCCCTTATATGTCGGTAAGAGAGCTTTTAATAAAACGCGAAAAGTTATTGCCCCACTGTTTCCAGAAAATACACGGAATAGTATCAAGAAAACGTATAGAACTGTAGTTCAACGCGGTACTGTAGGGTTTGAGAAACACGTACGTTTTACTGATATTCCTAACCCTACATTCGATGATAACGTGCCGCTTGTTAGCGTAGTCATACCTTATTATAATCGTGCCGACACCATTGATGAGACAATACGATCACTCAAAGACCAGTCATACAAAAACTTCGATGTAGTAATTATCAACGATGGCTCAACGGATGCCGTCAGTATTAAAAAACTAAAAAAACTTAATTTTGATTTCCTTAAAGCGAAGGTTATTAACCAAGACAATAAAGGAGTAGCCGCTGCGAGGAACACTGGCATAGCTCAAGCATCAGGAAAATATATAATCTGCTTGGACTCCGATGATATCTTAGTCCCAACCTTTATCGAAAAAGCTGTCATCATTCTGGAAACACGTCCTGATGTATCGGTCGTCTCTTCCCATATGAATATTTTTGGCGTTATAAATGAAGTCCATAAGAACAATCCCTATGATCCACTGGCATTGATGACGGATAACATGGTCATTACTGCTGCTGCATTCAGAAAGGCTGCCTGGTCTGAAACTACAGGCTACAAAGCTGGTATTGGCTACGAGGACTGGGAATTTTGGATTACGTTAAGCCAGCTTGGCCACTGGGGCACAGTAATACCCGAAGCTTTATTTACCTACCGCACATCACTGCAATCTCGCTATGTAGAGGATAAAGATATACATTGGAACAACTTAAAGACCATTCGTTCATTACACCCCAAGTACAAGAAACAAATCAGAAGACTGCTCTCTGAACGTTTGGGTGAAAAAATACGGGTAGTTCCAGAAACAGGCTTCATTAATATTGCAAACCCAAGTTCGTATAACGTAAAAGATAATACTAAAATTAACGTACTTATTACCATGCCATGGATGACTTTTGGCGGCGCAGAAACACTTGTCTATAACTATTGCCGCGAAATAACGGAAACCTGTAATATCTCGTTTGTAACCGGGCTTCAGTCCGAGCACGAGTGGGAATACAAATTTAAGTATGTATCACCGCATATCTATCACTTGATTAACTTATTTGAAGATGACCGTCTACGTTTAGAGTTCGTGTCAAACTACATAAAAACGAGACAAATCCAAGTATTGCATATAGTGCATAACGGATTTATGTTTAGCATGTTGCCTGAACTTAAAGACCGTCACCCCACCCTGAAAGTAATCGTCACACTCTTCAACGACAGAGTTCCAGAATATGTAAGTGGTTCTGTTAAGTATCAACGATACATCGATCAATATGTAAGTGACAACTCTAGGGTTGAAACAAGTCTTAGGTCTAAGCTAGACAAAAACGTGAACGTTACAGTTATACCCAATGGAGTAAATGCCTATGATGAATTTAACCCCGCCAAGTTCGATAGAGAAAAAGAACGGACAAACCTCAAGTTAAGTAAAGAACAAATTTCTATTTTTTATATCGGGCGTTTTTCAGAAGAAAAAAACCCAGACATTTTTGTTCAAGTAGCCAGACACTTCGCAGAATTACATAACAAAAAAGTAACTTTTTTTATGATTGGCGATGGGCCAATGCGACCTGAAATTGAGCAAATGATCCAAGCTAACAATAATAGCGCCCAGGTAATTGATCTTGGTTATCAAGTAGACGTTGCGCGTTATTTGAGTGCAGCAGATATACTTGTATTGCCTTCTTCGGTAGAAGGATTTCCGCTCTCAATCCTTGAAGCAATGGCAATGGAAGCGGCAGTTATCGCTTCTGATGTTGGCGCAGTTTCTGACGTAGTTGAGAATGGAAAGGATGGTTTTGTAGTAAGTCCCGGATCTGTTTTAGAGATTGCACAAGTTATTGAAGCATTGGCATCAGATCAGAAAAAGTTATATAGCATAAAAAAGAATGGCAGAAAAAAAGTCGAAAATAAATATTCCAACCGAGTACTAAGCCATAACTACAAGCAGCTATATAAAAGGCTTATACAGTGAGAGTAATAATCTTTGGGTCAGATGGTTTCATCGGTTCCGCAGTTACAAGGGAATTCAAAGTAGCTGGTTACGAAATACACGATGGCCTAGATATTAGTAAAAACCGCGTAGATCTTTTGAGTATGGCTGAGACTACGCAGTATATTAGTGATGTTAAACCCGACGTTATTATTAATTGTGCTGGTGTAGTAGGCCCTGAAGCAGACTTTCGAGATAATGGGCGGATTACTAAAAACATATTGGTTGCAGTGGTCGAGAACAAGCTTAAACCCAAGGCAATTATTATTTCAGGTTCTGCCGGAGAATATGGCGAGGTTGATTCGTTGCCGGTAGCAGAAAATGCTCCTTTGCGCGGGAAAACTCCATATGCTTTATCGAAAATCGAAGAAGAAAATTTGGCCTTAACAATTGCCGATACGGAGGACCTAAACGTTCTTGTTGCACGGCTATTTAACCCGATCGGCCCAAACATGAAAAAAAGATTTCTAATTACAAATTTGCATGAGCAAATCGAGCAAGCAAAAAACGGTACTAATAAGTTTATTAAGATTAGTCGTCTGGATGCAAAAAGAGATTATTTGGATGTTCGTGACATAGCTAAGGCATACAGGCTGTTGGCAGAGAAAAAGCCTAAATACGTTGTATATAACATAGGCTCAGGAGTAGCCACCACCAATAAGCAATTACTAAATTTACTACTTAAACATAGTGGTATAAAGTCTAGGCCGAGTATAATTGAAACATCAGATCAAGCTGAGCCGATAGTTGCGTGCCAGGCTGACATGTCAAGATTTAATTCTGAGTTTAATTGGTCGGCTGACAATAGCGTAGAGTCTGTCATAAAGGAGATCACAAATGCGAGATAAGAAAACAATACCCGTATTAATCGTTGGTGCAGGTAAGGCTGGCGAGCTATTGTGTAGTGCTCTCGCAAAAGATTCCAGCACCCCGTTTGAGGTAAAAGGATTCATCGATGATGATACAACCAAGCAGGGTCAGACTATAGAAGGTGTAAAAGTTCTCGGTGCCGTTAATGAGCTAAGTGGCATAGTTGCAAAACATGATATCGAAGAACTCTTTATAGCTATCCCTTCTGAGCGTGGGCAGGCAGTTAGGGCTATTGTCGAGAAAACGCTTGGACTGAAGCTGGTATACAAAATACTACCTCGTTTGTCGGAAGTATTGTTGCAAGAATATTCTGAAGATTACCTACGGTATGTGCGCAGGGTCAGGCCAGAAGATTTACTCGGTGGTGAAATATTAAAATCAGACCAGCAAGAAATTACAAAATACACTAAGATTCAGACGATACTTATTACAGGTGCGGCAGGCTCTATAGGGTCCGAACTAAGTAGACAATTAGCGGCACATAGTGCTACCAAAATTGTGTTCTATGATTGGTGGGAAAACGGAATGTTCGACTTACGTAATGAGCTAGTTAGCCTGCACCCTGATGGTGACTACGAGTTTATCATCGGTGATATAAAGGATAGAAATAGACTCGGTAAAATAATGGAAGAGTTTAAGCCTGATAGTGTTTTTCATGCTGCAGCGTATAAACATGTGCCGCTAATGGAGGCTAATCCCGCTGAGGCAGTAAAAAATAATATTTTAGGTACAAGAACTGTCGCAGAACTGGCAATTAAGTATAAAGTTAAAAAGTTTGTGTTGGTGTCTACCGACAAAGCGGTTAATCCAACCAATATTATGGGTGCTACAAAACGTGCAGCTGAAAAAACAGTACATATATTAGCTGAAAGCCAATCGGAAACCACTTTTTGTACGGTCAGATTTGGCAATGTCATAAACAGTAACGGTAGTGTCATACCATTTTTTGAAAAACAGATAGAGCGCGGTGGCCCTGTTACGGTAACGGACACGGAAGTAACACGCTTTTTTATGACAATCCCGGAAGCCGTTCATTTGGTTCTACAAACCTGGGTTATGGGAGAAAATAATGACCTGTTTGTGCTAGATATGGGAGAACCAGTAAAAATATATGACCTTGCTAAACTGTTGATCACGCTTCATGGTTACGTGCCAGACGAAGACATAAAGATCAACATTATTGGCTTAAGACCAGGCGAAAAGTTGTACGAAGAAGTATTAGCTGACGAAGAGAATACCATAGCAACATCTTTTAAAAAGATCTTCAGAACAAAAAATCACATGGTTTTCGACAAGCTAGCTTTTCTGCACAACTATAATTTATTACTAGATTCGCTTGAAGAAGATGGTATGAGGATCGAATCTATTCGTCCAAGGTTGAAGAAAATGGTGTCGACCTATAACCCTAAAAACAAATAACTCAAGGCACCAATAGTTGTAAGCTACTGCTAGAAGGTGCGTAACGATAGTAGGTATCATTTTGGCCGTAATAAGGCGTCAAAGTGTAACTACCACGTTGAATCGACGTCAATGTGTCACTAAAAGTACGTTGTGCCCCTGCCGCTATAGTTATCGATCCTCCGTATGTTGGATCACAGTTAGCAGCGGTGTTCAGCCTACATTGCAAGACGGATGACTGATAGATAGCCGGTTTGTCCCCCATATTTTGAACAGTGTAATTTACCGTAACCGACTGACCGGGTAATGGGTCTGCAGGAGTTGTTGTAATGGG
>JAYSSH010000112.1:0-2485 GCA_043720635.1 Candidatus Kaiserbacteria bacterium | reverse complement strand
CGACAGCTCGACGTACCGGGAGCAGCCGAATTTGAACACAAAGGAGTAACCTACTGTGCCAGCTGTGATGGACCCTTATTTAGTGGACAAGATGTCGTGGTAATTGGCGGCGGCAACGCGGGGTTTGAAAGTGCTGCTCAATTGTTAGCGTACTGCAAATCAGTTACCCTCATCCACCGCCACGATACTTTTAAAGCTGATGCGATTACGGTTGAAAAAGTTTTAGCGCATCCCAACATGCGCGTGATTAAAAATGCCTCCCCTACTAGAATCGAAGGCGAGAAGTTTGTAAAAAGTATCACCTATAAAAATGCGCAGGGCGAAGAAGTAACCCTTCCTGTGGCCGGTATCTTTGTTGAGATCGGCATGATACCAAATACTGCATATGCCAAAGACGCAGTTACGCTTGATGAGTACGGTCGAGTCACCATCGACCCCTGGACCCAAGCAACAACCACCGCAGGCATCTGGGCAGCAGGCGATTGTACCAACGTTAAATACCATCAAAACAATATTGCTGCGGGGGATGCAGTACGGGCGCTTGAAGATATATACGTTCATCTAAAAACTAGGTAGGACTTCCAAAAATAGCACTCTTCTGCGTTGTGCTTCAGTAAAATTATCCTCACCGTACAAGAAAGTACGGCTTGAACAATTTTCTTCGCACGCCTTGAATAGTACTCATTTTTGAAAGCCCTTTTATAATTTATAACTATTAGCATGAAAGAAATTGAAACTACTCGTAAGTATTATGATAAACATGGTGATCTGTGGATTAATACTAAAACTAATTCATTTGCCCATGAAAAGCCATTTCATAAATTGGTTGCATTATGGCCCACGAAAGGACGTATCATTGATATTGGTTGTGCCGGCGGTATCCACGTACCACTCTTTTTAGGAATTGGCCGGGCACTAAAATATCAAGGTATTGATATTAGTAAATTATTTATTAAAATTGCCACGCGTCGATACCCGCAACTTACCTTTTCATTAGGAAATATTGCGGATAGTACTACCCTACCAAAATTAAAATTTGATGGTTTTTATGCTTCTGCAGTCCTCATGCATGTTCCATTTGAACAGTGGGATACTATGTTTAGTACTATTGAAAAAATTACTAAAGGAGGAAGCTATGGGTATATCACCCTTCCCATTACTCACCCTAGTGCCGTAAAAAATGATGACGATGTTAGGCACTTCACCATCCTTACTGACGCTGAACAAATTGCCTATCTCAAAAAGAGAAATTGGAAAATAAAAAGTAAGGGTACATTAGACGGTACCAGTACCGCAAATGTTTGGCGTTATTACATCGTTCAACTTCCCTAGTTTAGACAAAAGTAAAAGGCATCCTTGCGGATGCCTTTTACTTTTGTACAACGTAGAGAATTTGGCTTGCGTGCCCCAAAACCTTGAAAGGTTTTTAATATGGAGAAAATCACCACCACGCAAACCTAATACAAGCTTCTCACAGATGACTAGTCAAAGAAAGTAAATTAAATACCGTTATTTATCAATGTCACTGTTTATAACCTGGGGAAAAACCGTATGATAACTATGTATAAAAGTAGGTTCAAAAGCAACCAATTAGTGACATTGACTCGACTCGTACAATTGCTATGTTTAATTTGTACTGTGATGTATGAGAAGCCAGATTCTCATATTACCGTCTGCATGCACTGTCATAAAGAACAGCTCTCCATCGTCTGGAACTTATCATAAAGTAATGCGCACTGCGCCAACTAATTATGGAAAAGTTCTACTCATTATTTATAGCAACGCAGGAGCTCTATACCAGTCCCTTAATCCACCAATTTGCTAAAAAGCATCATCATACTTTGTCTATTGGTACACCACTAACAATTACGTTTGAACTCAATACGTATGTAGCGAGTAGACGGTATTCGGATATATGTCTGGTCTATAACACAAATATGTTGGAGGTTACTAGAGCAGAGTTGTGGGAGAAACAAGGACGATTTGTTACAAAATCTTTTATTACGATTGATGTTGTTCCACTTGAAATGGGATCAACCACCGTAGGTATAACGACACCAGTATTAGCAGAAACGTACAGCCTTAAAATATTCCACCCCTGGTTTTCAAAACCCCATCTGCAATAATACTCTGTCACCAACGACAAAACTGATTTCAAATATTTGAGAAAAAAGTTTAAATCTTCTCACAACAACCTTAAAAGTAGGTCCTCTATACCCACTAGCTTTTTCTAGCTTTTTTGGTATGATAATGCCCACCAACAGTTCAGGAGTGACCCCTATGAAATAGGCTCTGAACCAAGGAATAACTAGACCAACAAAAATTGGTCCCATCGTCTAACGGTTAGGACATCAGGTTTTCATCCTGAAAATCGGAGTTCGATTCTCCGTGGGATCACACACAGACAAAAGTTTACTTTCAAAAGGCTTCATGCCGGTTGTAAGCTTAAATTTCAACGTATCTTCAGTCATATAAAGTTCGGAAA
>JAYSSH010000111.1:0-2488 GCA_043720635.1 Candidatus Kaiserbacteria bacterium | reverse complement strand
GTTGATATTGAAGAACTTGTCTGCACATATCCTTATTATGAAAAATTAGGTTTTTTGCACCCATTTTTATTTTTTGGAAGAGTGTATGTTTACTTCACTGCTATACCATTTTTAATATTATTTATTATCGGAATAGTTATTGTATTAAACAAATTTAGAAAATTATAAAGCGATACTATTATAAACGAATTCTTTATCTACTATAGTGATCGATTGCCGGCGGCGGTAATGAGGGGGATGGCGCCGGCGGTTCTGGCGGTACCGATTTGGGCGTGGCCTGCTAGGGCTATCATGATGCTGTTGTCAGTCGAGAGGTTGCGGTGAGGGAGGTATATTTCTACTTCAGGGTGAGTGGTAAGGAGGGTTTCAGTAAATGTTTGACGCAGGTAATTGTTGGCACTAACACCGCCTCCAATGATAAGTGTTTGGGCGTGGTGATGGTTGATGGCTTTTTGAGTTTTCTTTAGTAATACTTCAATCGCTGCATCTTCAAAATCCCGCGATAGTGCGTTCTTCTCATTATCAGTTAGCTCTGCACCATCAATTTCGTATCGTACCGCTGTTTTAAGTCCGGAAAAAGAAAAATCAAAATCATTACTGTGTATCATCGGACGAGGCAAGACCTCCTTGTAGGGCGCTACATTTGCTTTGCGTGCAATGTCGGCCCGGCGTCCAATTTCTGGTCCACCAGGATAGGGTAGCTTCATCATGCGGGCGACTTTATCAAACGCTTCACCGACCGCATCATCACGGGTCTCGCCAATTTTTTCGTACTTGCTCCAATCTTTCATAAGGACAAGTTCCGTGTGTCCGCCAGAAATAAGTAACGCAATAGCGGGGAACTTTATCGGAGCAATCGCATTATCTATTTCAACATCATAGAGTGACGCTAACACATGACCCTCCATGTGATTGACTGGTACAACTGGGCAATTAAGTACGGCGTTAAGAGCTTTGGCAAAACTAATCCCAACCCATAGTGCAGGCTCAAGTCCCGGACCTGACGTGACGGCAATCATATCGATTTCTGGTAGTGAATACTGTGCAAAAAAAACTAAGAGAAAGGTTGAGAGACCTTCTTCACGTTCAAGCAGAGTAGTAATTTTTTCTGCTAGGTCTTCACCCAGAACCGTTGGTTCTTCAATTAATAGTTCTGCCTCGGTTAACGCTTTGATCATCATTGGAACAAGAGCCAAGGCATGTTCTCGTTTAGCTACTTGCGGAAATACCCCGCCAAATTCAGCATGAATGTCAATCTGGGAATGCAGGGCGTTACCAAGAATTTCGTAGGTGGCATGAGGAAAATCACCTTCAGCTTTAATTACGCTAATAGCGGTTTCGTCACAGGAAGTTTCGATGGAGAGGATAATCATAATTATTGAGATGGTAAGGAATTGCACCTTACACCGTGATGTCTATGAGCTGGGGCTGGTTACCCGGGTTTTTCGGGGTTACTCACACATCACACTACTGTTAACCCTTATTCGTTGCGTTACCTTTTGCGCCACATCTCGTAGAGGCTACTATACTAAACATTAAGCAAGGATGCGAGTTTTATCATATAATGAGCGCATGTTAAAAATTGCTACGCATAGTGGAGGATTCCATACTGATGATGTGTTTGCGATAGCGACGCTTCAATTGGTGCATGGAGTTGAGAATGTTGAAATAATCCGTACTCGCGATGAAGACATTTTAGCTGCAGTTGATATCGTGGTAGATGTGGGAGGTGTCTATGATGTAGCGGCAAAACGATTTGATCATCACCAAAATGGTGGGCCAGTTCGCGATAATGGAATTCCGTACGCGGCGTTTGGGTTGGTGTGGAGAGAGTATGGGGAGTCTGTGGCGGGGAGTAAGGTGGTAGCTGAAGAGATTGAGCGGATGCTTGTGCTTGCTGTTGATGCGGGTGATTCTGGTGTTTCGCTTTATGAGCTTAAAGATAAAGAGATCCCTCCGTATGAACTTTATCAAGTCATCCGTTCATATTTACCAGAATGGGGTAGTGTAAAAAATAAAGACGAAGCTTTTTTTGAAGCTGTTAGTTTTGCACGCGCTCTACTTTTGAGAATTATTATAAAAAAGCAAGCAGAGCAAAAAATGAAAGATTTAATTGCTGAAACTTATAAAAATACCAATGATAAAAGAGTGTTGGTTTTTGATCGGGCCGTTTCTACTGGACCATGTATTGAATATCCTGAAGTGATGCTCGTAGTTTCTCCAGATGAATCAGATAATGGAGAATGGATTGTATCGACTGTACGTAAAGAATACGGCACGTTTGAAGGTCGGGTGAGATTTCCTGAAGCGTGGGGAGGGTATCTAGGTACTGATTTAACCGCGGTGTCAGGTGTTGATGACGCGGTATTTTGCCACAAAGGCGGGTTTATTTTTGTAGCGGGTAGTAAAGAGGGGGCAATGCAGGCGGTTGCGAAGGTGGTGGGGTAGACAGATACAGAGCTCGGTCACGAATCACTAAGTATATTTG
>JAYSSH010000110.1:0-2496 GCA_043720635.1 Candidatus Kaiserbacteria bacterium | reverse complement strand
TTTTGATACATATCCCGTAGCATCCGCGCAAAATCTTCCGCATCATCCCCACCCGCTCCCGCTACAATTGACATAATGGCGTTGTTACGATCAAACTTTCCTTTGCCCTCGGCGGTATCTTTGAGCTCCTGCAGCTCTTTTATCATTGCTTGGGCTTTGGTCGGATTTTGCCAAAAATCGCTTGCGAGCATTGCGCTTTCGATTTCTGAGATTCTTGATTTAGTTTCCGACATAGATTGGTAGTATAACAAAAAACGAACAAGTGCGCCCCAGGGCGCACTAGTGTATTGGAGCCAATGCCCAGAATTGGTGTCAGGTTTCTAAATTCGCTATGCTCATTAAGAACCTCCTACTCGAGCTCGCGGTTTTGGCATTAGGAATAGCCAAAACATCGCTCCGCTTTTCAATTCTGGACGCAAGCAAAGCAGTTTGCTTGCTGCATTGGCAAATAAAAAATCCCCAGGTGGGATTTTTTATTTTGAGCCAATGCCCAGAATTGAACTGGGGACCTACGCCTTCGCTTACACCTCAGTTTATAAAAAGTAATATCTGAGGACTAGACTGTATATTGCACATTCTGAAATTAATTCAGTGAAGTGCCCCTTGTCAGTCGTTCGGGCCTCACAAACGTGATGCCACGGTCTTAACCATACTTTGGTCTTTAACCGTTATTCGGGAGTCGATGGAAAATTTCTTATCCAAAGGGCAAAGTCATTGCGACTTACCATGGCGTTGCTCTACCATCTGAGCTACATTGGCAAACGAAGAAAAATATAGAAATTTATTTATATATTCTTTCTGAGTGCAGACAATGAAAGATTTCTCTTACATTGGCGAGTGAGGAGCAAAGCGGGTTCCCCCGCTTTGAACTTATTTATAAATATTTTTAATCAAGCTTGCTTGAGTTAAAGATATTTAGAAATAAGTTAAATGTGTAAATACACATTTTGTCCGAATGAAGGCAATGAAAGCTCTGCTTACACTGGCAAACGAGAAACAATATGGAAGTTCACTTACATATTGGTTTCGAATGCCGACATTGTATGATTTTTATAGAATGGCCTTACACTCAAATTACTCATAAAATGAGTGCCTGTATAGTAACAAACTTAGTTCATTTTTCAAAATATTGTATCTTTTCTACCTATTATGTCTCCTTACCCCATATAAGATACCTAACGCCAGCACCGCGCCACTAAAGTTAAAGATTAAATCCAACATCGCGTTCTCATACCCACCAACACCATTTTCCTCTAAAGTCACCGCAATCAAAAATTCCATGATTTCGTTGAGACCACTAATGCCGAGCGACATCATGGCGGCCGCTAATCCTACCAAAAAGGTATGCCCCGTTACGTTAAGCGGAACACGAAGCGTATGATGCGCCATTAACGCCACTAGTCCATAGAGGTAGGCATGTACAAATTGATCGTACTTTAAAATATAAAAATCACCGCCTAAATCAAGAAAGGGACATATTTTGTATGCAAACAAAACACCGTCACCTATCTGTACAGCACCCCCTGCAACATGCATCAGTCCCCAGACTGACAAAAGCCATAACATCCAAATGGGAAACTGAGTTTGCCTGAGCGTCGTGAATACTCCTATAAAAATAGCCACAATGACGGCAACATAAATAACAAATTCATTATTAAAGTCTCGCAGGAAATAGATACCACCAGCAAGTAAATATAAAGCTGAGAACGCAATAATGTACCAATGGTGTTTTGTAAGCATGTCAGTGTTGTTATAGATAATCACTAAATGCTATCACACACCTGGTACTTGTTTCCTTACAAAGGAAGGTCTTTTAGTCGAGCGTACGTAACCCCTTCTTGGGCTAGCGCATCAAGTAATCCTAGGTAGTAGCGAGTGTATTTTTCTTCATCATGATTAAGGCCAGTAGCAAAATCTTGCGGATGTAGCATGACTATGCAGTGCTTACTTGTTTCAAATGCCTTGCGACATGAGTTTACAACATCACTGGGTGACACGAGCATATTCGGACCATAGTTAAAAGTAGCCGCATCATAATCAAACTGTCCCGTGCCTTCAGCAGAAACATGAGTGAACCCAAGTTCACCTAAAGCCTCTCTCGTGCCTGGTGATTGCACATTAAGCGGTGGAATCCATGAAACTATTGAATCAGCAGTAATTGAAGCTAACAAACGTTGCCCGCCTGTAATTTTACTAAGGGCTTCTTGTTTTGTGTATGCGCCAAACTCTGGGATATCAGGACCTGCCTCTGCATTATGTGTTAAACCATGAAGCCCAAACTCTACCTGACAACTATGGTTTTTTAAGTAGGTAACTAGTTCAACATCATCATTTAATCCAGTAGGGATTACTCCAAGCGTGAGTGGAATATTTTTTGAAGCTGCATCATTCACCATCTTCATACTTGTCTCACGCCAGGTGTAGGCTTGAATATCATCCACGCGCAGCACGACAGTCTTATCACTCAAATTACTTTCGATAGGTAGACAGCCGTTA
>JAYSSH010000109.1:0-6346 GCA_043720635.1 Candidatus Kaiserbacteria bacterium | reverse complement strand
ATTAAATCAAAGACCGCGCAAGACTCTAAACTGGGAGACACCGGAAGAATCATTTGCTAGACTGTTTGGTATTAGTGCGGTTGGGGTTTGAGTCTAAGCTTACTTAAGTCCTTGGGGTGTTTCGTTACTTTTGTAATCTGTATCTTCTGACCACTCCAAAAAATGTTGGTTTTTAAACAGACCTTTTTTTGTTACATTCTCAGTCATGACTATCCGCAAATCTGCTTCAGAAATTTCTAGCTTTGCTGTCAAAGCATCAAGAACCACCATCAAATCAGCGTATTCGTTTAAAAATTCTTGACGGGTCCGTACATACGCTAGAGCGGTCGCTTCTTCAACGACTTTTTTAAAAAGTTCCTGTTCAAACTCATCATCATCGGTAATGACACGAACCGAACAGGCTTCCCCAACGTTTTCAATTTTTGCCTTAATGTTATCTCGCACCAATTTGTTGTAATACACTTTTTTCATATTAGACAAGCGTATTGTGGGTAACGGTTGGATTTTGAGCGATAAAGTTAGGCATTACAGAACTAGGATTTCGGACTAACATACTTTCAAGTAATTCTTTATTGAAGTTAGACGGAACCACATTTTCAGCCGCATAAATATAGAGCAGTGTTTTTAATATTCCTTCTAACGTTGCATGTACAATAGTTGCAATCAATAACCAGATAACTACCCCCACCCCGGCAGTAATCATGAGTAGCGCATTATTAGTTGAAACACCATAAATAATCAATCCCACAAAAGACATCAGCACCAAGATATGCGCTAGTACAAATATTCCTCCTAATGTTACATTAGCAACCAATGTTTCTCCCCAAGTTTTTTTAAACAGTTGCGCTGAAGTCGGTATAGCTAAAAACGCATTCTTTTTATCGAGCACCATAATTGGAATCACAAAAAAAGTTAGAATTGCCCACGCAGCTCCAAGCAAGGCGGTAACTATCTTTCCCACTAACGCTGAACGTTCTGATATGGTTCGAAGTATGACTCCAACCGTACTAGTTATTAAAGACCATATAAACAAAGGTCCAATATTAGTAAAAGCCCGCGAGATACCATCACTGAGACTCGCATTTCCTCCGTGCGCTCGTACATATACAATATGGACAATAATTGCTTGAGCAAGAGCGAGAGAAAAAGCTGCAATCACGTACACACCAAACATATACACATATTCACTTATTTGCATCGCTCTCTCTTCCCCGACAAAATCAATTACTGAACCACCCGAAAGCGTAATTACTGTTGTCCAAATTCCAAATAACACAAATGAAAACACGAATGATAGGACTGGTACCAACAACAATTCTTTATCAGCTCGCAGGAAACGCCAGGCTTCCTTAAATAACAAAAAACTGGCACGAAGTCGACCAATTTTTTGTCCCCCAATCATAATAGGAGTTTTCATATGAAGGTTAAAAGGCTACTTTCACCACTTCCCGCTCAACACTATTTTCTGCTAATTCAAAGAAGTTCTCTTCAGTGAAATTAAACATGCCACCAATAATATTTCCGGGGAATGATTGTAATCCAATCTTGAGGTCACGTACATTGCCGTTATAGAATCTGCGAGCTGCTTGGATTTTATTTTCCGTGTCAGATAATTCAGTTTGTAGTTGCGCAAAGTTTTGGTTGGCTTTGAGATCAGGGTACGCTTCGGCGATAGCCATAAGTTTGCCCAATGAGGCACCGAGTGCAGATTCAGCTCCGGCCATAGCAGTAATTTGTTCTGCGGTGATTCCGGTAGCGTCCACGTGCATTTGAGTGGCTTTTGCCCGAGCACTGGTTACTTCTTCAAGCACCTCTCGTTCATGGGCAGCATAGCCTTTGACCGTTTCAATCAAGTTAGGAATTAAATCGTATCGACGTTTCAGTTGCACATCAATATCAGCCCACGCTTCTTTGGTACGTTGCGTAAGTTTAACAAAGTTGTTGTAGGTAAAAATACAATACAACACAAATACCACAACTGCTCCTAAGATAATCCAAGTCATAACAAAATAATTACTACAATATTAATGACAAAATTATACCATGGTTATTCTATATTGACACCAAACTAATTACTGGCATACTACAACTCAGAATTATCGTCCTTAGAGGAGTAGAAAAGCATGTCGTTACTTGTCGTTATACCCACTGAACCAAAAGGTTATGATGATTTTTTTGCAGACACAGCTGCAAAATTCTTGACTAAGTTTGGACTGAATGTCACTGTTTCAACACCTGAAGAAGCATTGAATACTGCCCGGATGGTCAAACCACAAGTGTGCTTGGTAGTAGCTGATAGAAGCACCGATAAAGCCCTCAAAAAACTTGGCGTTACCGGTGATTACCCTATCATCGCTGTTGGTGATGCTGAGTATCAAATGCAATGTTTAGAAAATGGTGCAAACTTTTTTCAAGTGACTCCAAACTGGTGTACTTTGGAAATATTGCATGCTTCTTACTGGGCAGCTGCTTCGTTAAATATGTCACGACCAGTGCTCTTACCGCAGTATAGTCCTACCGAACACACTACCCACGGTATGACCCTCCATGAAAGGTGGCGCACCGTAACGTACAAAAATAAAAAACTGATTCTTCCCTTCCATGAATACTCAGTGTTTAAACTACTCCTACAAAACGTGAACCAGGCAGTGCCCACCGAAAAGATTCTTGGTACGGTATGGTCAGGTTTCATTCCCGACTCGAGGAGAAAATCATTAATCACCAGGATCTATCATCTGAAAAAAAGTTTACAGGTGATATCAAACATCGTGACGATTAAGTCAGGGAAAAACTGGTACATGTTAGCAATTTCAGACTAATTTAAAAACCGCGGGCATACTTGCTCGCGGTTTTACATGTACTAATGGGCATTATCCTTGACACCCATCGTGCAAATGAACTATTCTTAGCTCCGAAATAGTACATAAGGAACTACCATGAGTGAAGAAAGCGTTACTGCATTTCTTGAATCAATTCAGACCCTAAGAATTGTCTTTCTTAAAAATTCAGTAGATGTACGTGGTCTACATAAACGTCCACACCACAAACACCACAAGTTTACAGATACGAGTGGCCTGGTTATTAAAAAGCGCGGTATATCGATTGCGGGATTACCGCAAGCCCTTAATTATAATCGGTTTAATTTAGTAAAAGCACACCGCAGACCAATTGATGACATATCTTGTAAAGAACGAGCAATATTCAGATGGGAAAAAGAGGTACCAGGAGAAATCATCAAACCTAATCGACCAGGGTTTGGCATCGAAAATATGTTTCGCCACTTCTGTCATCACAATGAATATACTATCACCATATACAGAAATACCCAGTTAAAATCGTACGGGTTGTATTGCGTATAGTTATATAGAAATCAACGTGGGCCCAAAAGCCCACGTTTTTATTGACACAAACACAAATACTGGCATAGTAGTCATGGATTAAAATTAGAAAGGACCGATAAATGAGTTCGTATCATGTGTGTGGGCTATACCTTGCACTATGCCGGGGTTCAATCTTTGTTTTTGGTAATGAAGTACTTCTCACAAAATCAGAACTATTGATTATGGAAATGTTAATGAGACGTCCCGGTACGACATTCAGTCGTGAACAGCTTATGTCGCAACTAAAGCAAGCAAATGCGACTCAAGTGATTGACATCAGAACAATCAATACCCATATTTCACGGATTAAGAGAAAATTGTTTCCAAATAATATTGAAGCTGGAAAATTATTTATTAAATCAGTACATAGTGTTGGCTATAGAGTATCAACTCGTACTCAGTTACAAAAAATTACTTGAGAAGCGCGGACTATAATGGTCCGCGCTTTTATGTATAACGTGGATTGCTCGTAAAGATGGCCAAAAAAGAGCCCTAAGGCTCTTTTTGATAGATAAATAGTGTAGTTTAAAAAGTCTTAAATTCGAGTAGTGACAAGGCGGACAAGTAAAATAATTTGAGACGTACTTCTTGTACGTTGAAATTTATTTTACGCCGGACAACACAGTCAATGCCGGATTTTAGGCTTTTTATTAGTACATTCCTCCGCCCATGCCCGACATATCAGGCATTGCCATTTTCTCTGGCTCTGGTTCGTCCGCAATCGCACATTCACTAGTAAGCAATATGGCAGCAGCAGACACTGCGTGCTGGACCGCTGCACGCTCTACCTTAACCGGGTCGATGATTCCCGCTTTAATCATATCATCTACCATTATTCCTTTGTAGGCATCAAAACCGGCATTTCCTCCCGCAGCTTTTACCTTATCAACCACTACTGCCCCATCAATCTTTCCGGTATTATCGGCAATTTGTCGAAGTGGCACCGTGAGGGCTTTTAAAACAATATTATAACCAACGAGTTCTTCATTACTTAAGTCAGTTTTCTTAAGCATGGCTTTTTCAACCACGGCTGACGCTAACGCGAGGCTCGTTCCGCCCCCGGGCACTATTCCCTCTTCAATCGCCGCTTTCGTCGCATTAACTGCGTCTTCGATTTTGAGCTTAAGATATTTCATCTCCGTCTCGGTCGCTGCTCCTACCCGAATCACAGCCACCCCGCCCGTGAGTTTAGCAATACGTTCTTCAACCTTTTCTTTATCAAACTTTGAAGTCATCGCTTCAAGCTGAGCTTTCAGTGCAAGCACTCGGTTATCAATTGATTCTTTAGTACCAGCTCCACCAACAATAACGGTATTGTCTTTCGTGGCCACGACTCGATCAGCATGTCCAAGATCAGCAATTTCTACCGTTTCTAATTTAAGTCCCACATCTTCAGTAATAAGTTGCCCACCAGTAGTAACAGCGATATCAGCCAGCACTTCTTTTTTACGGTCACCATACCCGGGAGCCTTTACTGCAAGTACTGAAAACCCTCCTTTTAGTTTATTAACGACAAAGGTGGCTAAGGCTTCGCCTTCAATATCATCAGCAATAATCACCAATTCCTTTTTACCAGTAGCGGCAATTTTTTCGAGCAATGGCAGAATTTCTTGCACTGAAGAAATCTTTTTATCAGTAATTAGAATATGTGCATTTTTGTAGGCTGCCTCCATGCGCTCTGGGTTGGTTACCATATACGGCGAAACGTAGCCCTTATCAAATTGCATTCCTTCAGTGAGCTCAGTTTCAATTCCAAACACTTGTGATTCTTCTACTGTTACTACGCCGTCTTTACCGACCTTATCAATAGTCTCAGCAATTTTCTCTCCGAGCTCAGCACTCTCAGCTGAAATTGTCGCTACTTGTTTAATCTCATCTACCGAGGTGATTTGCGTGGCCATTGCGCGCAAGGCTGCCACCACATCAATCGCTGCATGCTCCATTCCGGTACGTACGGCCATAGAGTTTAATCCCATGGTGGTTTGCTTGAGCCCTTCAGTCACCAACGCCTGCATTAATACGGTAGCAGTAGTAGTACCGTCTCCCGCTAGTTCATTCGTTTTATTGGCCACTTCCTTAATTATCTCAGCCCCCATGTTTTCAAATTTATCTTTGAGGCTGATTTCTTTGGCAATTGATACACCGTCATTAGTTATCGTTGGTGCACCATAGCCTTTATCTAGAATAACATTTCGTCCGCGGGGACCTAAAGTTACTTTTACGGCGTTGGCTACCGTATCAATTCCTTTTTGTAGCTTCTTCTTAACGTCTTCTCCGTAAATAATTTGTTTGGCCATATGTTAATACGTTAATGCTTAATAATTCAATAGATCATAATTATTATTTAACCACTTCAAGGAATTTGTCTTAGGAAAGAGACAAATTCGGAAGGAAGTTTGTAATAATCGTTTCTTCTTACAGAAGCTGTTCAGGTTGTCGCTATTTTTTCAAAATAGCTGGCAACCTCTTGCGAAAGTCTCTCAGACTTTCTCACTCATTTACTCACTTCAAAGATTCCTAAAATACTTGATTCACCCACAATAAAATATTCCTTTCCGTCGACTTTTACCTCGTCAAAACCATATTTTGAAAAAATTACTTTGTCTCCTACTTTTACTTCCATTGGTACCTTGGCGTCAGCATCTTCGTTCCATTTACCTGAACCCACCGCAATCACAATTCCTTGTTCAGGTTTTTCTTTCTTAGCTGAATCTGGAATAATAATACCTGACGTTGAAACAGTCCCCGCTTCCGCATCGGTTAAAGGACGAACAATTACACGTTCTCCCAACGGTTTAATCGGCGTAACGCTCTCTTTCGATATTTCTGACATATTTTGAATGTTACAAATTTACAATAATAAAAGTTTCAATTACTCAAAGAGCTATGCAACAATAGAAGACTCCTCAAGCAAGGCTATTATACGACAGTTGTGACTGAGCGCAAAGTTTGCTACTATCCCAACA
>JAYSSH010000108.1:0-6351 GCA_043720635.1 Candidatus Kaiserbacteria bacterium | reverse complement strand
GGCGATGTGCACGCGTACTTCAGTCCGTACCAATCCCCATATGACGCATATATCGCCTTTATGAATGCGCTTTCTGATTTACAATTAAGAGTAGCAGCAAGAGTAGCTACAGTCCGAGCTAAAAAACTAAAGCAAGCACAAAAGGAAGCAGAGAGTATAAAAGTAGTAGAGGAAAAAGAAAAGATTGTAGTGGTAAGACAAAGACCGGAACCGCCGATAGAACTCGTGACAGTTAAAATTACCTTAAAGATGAAGCTGGAGTCATGGTTGCGGCAGTCGTACATTGGAGGGAAAATCTGGTCGTTATTCCACCGAAAATAATAAGTTCTTTATATGAAAACAATTACAAAAAAAGTAGCGGTAAAAAAGGTTGCAAAAGTAGCAACCAAAAAAGCAGTGGCTAAAAAGACGATAGCAAAACCAGGGGCTATTCCGGTTAAAAAAGTTACGTCAACTAAATCGGTCACCAAAAAAATTAGTACTGCACCTCGTAAAAAAACGCTTGTTGTTGCGTCTAGTCATAATTCATTTTGGATGAATGATGGACAAATTTTAAATACACTAGTGGCTTTATCAGGAGCATTACGCGAGATGGAAGCAGTTGTGTATAAATATCATACTAATAATGGACGACATGATTTTGCAAATTGGGTAGATGACGTGTTAGTTGATGCTGACTGCGCATCTGATTTGCGTAAATGTAAGACAGCAAAAACTGCCCACACGACGGTGGTAAAACATCTCAAGGGGTATAGCTATTAAGTATGGCCCGCGCACTTACATTAGGTAACGGAAATATGCTGGTGGGCATGGACTACCGCGGGCAAGTGCGTGATTTGTATTGGCCGTATGTTGGGCAAACCAACCACGTCAGTGGTGCGAGCGGGATATTTGTCCACCGCATTGGTGTGTTTGTAGACGGGGTAATTTCCTGGCTTGATGATTCAGCGTGGGAAATTACGATTGGTGCTGTAGGTGATAGTGTATTAGGTAATTTTACTGCAGTCCACGAAGGGCTCGGTGTTACACTTTCAAGTAAAGATGCGGTGCATAATGAACATGATGTTTTCATACGACAATTTACTGTCACTAATACTTCACTAAAGCCGCAAGAAATAAAATTATATCTAGCGCAACAATTCCGTATCGATGAATCAAGGCGAGGTGATACAGCATTTTATGACCCACGGGTCGGCGCAATTATTCACTATAAAGGTGAAGATACATTTTTAGTAAATGCCACTCATAATGGTAAACAATTTACTGATTTCACGATTGGCCTCTTTGGAATTGAAGGACGAGAAGGCGCCTATCACGACGCGCATGACGGCAAACTCGAGCGAAACCCCATTGAACACGGATCAGTTGATTCGGTGCTCGGGTTTACTTGCCAATTAGAAATTGGAGCGAGCTCCGATATTTCGTACTGGATTGCGTGTGGACGCTCTATCCCCGCAGTGCACACACTTGATGCTATGGTAATTGATGAAACTCCAGAACGACTTCGCCTAGCAACAGATGCCTATTGGCGCGCATGGCTTGATAAAAACGGACGAGATATCTCAGCACTCGGTCAAGACCTTCAAACCCTCTACCGTCGTTCACTCGCTATTATCCGCGTGCATACTGATAATCGAGGAGGCATAATCGCGAGCTCCGATACCGACATGCTGCACCATGGACGAGATACCTATAGCTACGTGTGGCCACGTGACGGGGCGTTGGTTGCGCACGCGCTTGATTCAGTTGGGTATAGCGAAGTAGCTGAAAGGTTTTTTGCCTTCATGGCGCGGTGCCAAGAACCAGCTGGTTATTTGATGCATAAGTATTTAACCGATGGAAGTCTTGGTAGTTCGTGGCATCCGTGGCTCCAACATGGAAAAGCCTATTTACCAATACAAGAAGATGAAACGGCAAGTGTGTTGTTTATGTTGTGGCGGCATTATGAACTCAACAAAAATCTCGAGTTTATCGAAGCACACTACAACTCCTTTATTGAACCCGCCGCAAAATTTCTGTGTGAATATATAGAACCCCTAACTGGACTACCATCCGCCTCATTTGATTTATGGGAAGAGAAGTACGGTACCTCAACGTATACCGCTGCTTCTGTGTACGGTGGACTGATGGCCGCTGTTCGGTTTGCGAGTTTACTCGGAAAAGAAAATGATGCCCGGACCTGTTTAGCGGTCGCCGAGCGCATGCAAAAAGCGATAGTGGGTGTGCTGTATGATCCTGATATTAAAATGTTTGTTAAGCACGTTACGCATACCGATGATGGGGAACTAGAATTTGACCGCACTATTGATACTAGTAGCTTTCACGGAATAGTATTTTTTGGAGTATTGGAACCTGATGATGCACTCGTTAAAACTTCACTTAAAACAATTGAAAAAGTATTACAAGTGGAAGGCAACAGCAAAGGCTTCGTGCGCTACCAAAACGACAGGTACTACACCATGCAAGAAGCTGGCAGTCCCAACCCGTGGGTGATTTGTACCTTATGGGTTGCCCAGTACTATATTTTAAATGCAAAAAAAGCAGTTGATTTAAAACCAGCGTTAGAGTTACTAGAATGGACTGCCTCGCATGCTTCATCAACGGGAACGCTCTCGGAACAAATGCATCCGTATACACGCGAACACCTGTCTACCTCACCATTGATTTGGAGTCATGCTGAATATGTTTTGACAGTGGACTCGTACTTGAAGAAATTATCGACCCTTAGGTAATTGTTCCAAAAGCACAGCATCTACGTTGTTGTGCTGTAAAAAATGACACTCACCGTACAAGGAGTACGGCTCGCATCATTTTTCTTGCACGCCTAGTAGCTACTGCACTTTTGAAACAATATCGGTTACTTATTTAAAGACGGATGAACGAACGAAAGAGAAATTATTTGTAGATTTTTTTCCAGATACCTAGATTAAAAGGGAGGTTTTGGTATTGGCCGATTTTGGTGCGGTGGATGTGGTAGGCTAGGCCGGTTGTGTTTAATTGTTTAGCGATTACTTCGGCTAGGGTGCGCATGTAGGTGCCGGAGCTGGCGATACAGGTGAAGCTGGCGATGGTGAAGGCGTCAGTGGTTTTGCCGGTTTCTAGAAATAGTTTCCAGTCTTTGCGAACATCGACACGTCTGAAGTCGTTGCCGAGGGCTTTGCTTTCATCGGTTACGGGTTTGATTGATTCAATTTTAGTTAAGACCTCGTTATAGATTTCTTGGCGAGTTTTTGTTTCAAGTTTTATCAGAACTAGTTTATAAATCATTGATTCCTTTGTGGGGATTTTTATTTCATTAAGTCGGCCTTCAAGCGTCCAGACATGCAGGGGTTTACCCTGTACCGTTTTAGAGGAGAAGTGGGGGTAGGGGAGATTGACTGGGCCTACTAATTTTTTAAGTGTAGTTGTTAGTTGTTTTTTTGAAACAGATGGAACTTTTAGGGCTATGGTAAGCCTACCTAATACGTCAGCGGTATCAGATGATACTCCAAATAAAATTGAAAATTCATACTCTTTATCAAGATGATGGTACTGTTCTTGTACCTTGCACTCGTCACCAATTAAAATAAGGAGCTTCCCTGAGGCCATCGGATCAAGCCTTCCGGCGTACGCTAAAGGCACATTCGAAAACTCAGTATGAGCCGAGCGCCATAACTCAGCACACTCAAGCGGCGTTTGTCCCACTGCTTTTTCTAACACTTTATACTTTTGCATATTTGTTACTGTAGCATTTAGCCCATTAGAAATAAACCACTATTAATTTAAAATGGAAATCGAGACAAATTTCTAACGGGCTAAAAAAGAAAGAGCCAGACATTTGCATGCCGGCCCCGTCACGTTTAGCTCATTGCTCCTTCAAATGAACAATTGCTTTCGTCCATTTGGTTTTCAAACTCAGACATCAGAACCCATTGACCGTTCCAATATAGTTCCTGATCACTGTCAGGTACGTCTTGGATATTTTTATAAAGAATCGTTTCTGTGTGGGGTATCAGCTCAAGATGAACGATGCATACTTCGGGCTCATCGTCTTGTAACAGGTCGATATCGAATCTTTCGACCCTCAACACGCGCCAAGGGTTTTCATCCATTTCGACTGACTCGCTCAGTTCATAAGAAACGTACGGGTTGTGTCCGCAATCGCAGTCTTCGCTCAGCACTTCTGCTACTGAGAAGTTTGCGAAAATGATTCCAGCCAGTACTGCTATAATTAGTTTCATTGATAGGTCCCTCAAACTGGTAGCTGAGCATTATTACCCGAACTTTTCCATGATGGATAATACCATAGATTATACAAAAAATCAAGTACCTGTGGCTAGATTCGTTGATTAAGCCACATTTTCGCTATCAATCGCATCCTCTTCATCTTCAATTTCCGACTGGATAATTTCCTCAATAATATCTTCAAGCGACAGTACCCCAATCGCTTCACCGGAATTTTTTTCAACAATGGCTATATGTTGTTTTTTCTTAAGCATTTTAGCTAAAACAGTATCAAGATACGCACTGCCTTTAATGCGCATAACATCTTTTTCAAACGCATCTTCTGTTTGTCTAATAGAAATATCTTCGTCTTCAGTGAGTAGATCTTTAGCAAACAACACACCAACAATATTTGTTTTGTTGCCACTATAAATTGGGAAGCGAGAATAACCTTGTTCGGAGACCTCTTCAAAGAAATGATTCGTTAACTTTTGGTTTTCATCAAACATAGCTACCTTGTCGATAGGAGTCATGACTTCACGTACTTGCAGGTGGGAGAACTGTAACGCGCCATGCACGATGCGTTCTTCGTCCGCATCAATCGGGCTGTGCTCTGAATCTTCATGTTCAGAAACAATTTGCATGATTTCATGTTTAGAATACATAGCAGGAGTGGCATGACCAAGAAGTCGATCTAAAATATATGAGACAGGAAAAGCAATGGGGTAAAACAAAATAATCACGATTCTCATGATGGGAGCCAGTGCACTCCCATAACGCAATGCGTGTCGAGAGAATAAAGCTTGCGGGCCAATTTCTCCAAAGACAAATATTAACGTTGTAGCTAATACTCCAGCGAACACCCCACTCACGGCTGAACCTAAATACACTGACAATATAGTGTTAACCGTTACATTACCCAAAAGCAAAGTGGTAAGGAGTAAGTTGCCTCGTACACGAAGGGGGTAAACAGCCAGAGCCTGAGGATCGCCAATAGCAGCTTTTCGTTTCAGTGATGAGACGTCGAGTGAAAAGTAGGCGAGAGTCAAGCCAGAAAACATTGCTGAACAGACAATCAGAAATAATGAAACAAGGTAAATCATGCAGTACTACACCGGAGTCCCCCCAAGAAATGAATTCACAATCATCAAAAGCACAAATCCCGCGAGTGCCAAAATAAGAAATTTCATACAAATAACAGAGTACCATCTTTTTTAATTTTGTACACAAAATAACCTCCAGCGAAGCTGGAGGTTATTTTTCTTTTCATAATGAGTTACCGATAGGTTGGGCAGTTTGCTGTAGCTACTAGGAAGACTAGAAACACAAGCGAGTCGTACTTCTTGTACGGTGAGTGCAGGGTTTTGCTGGCTGACAACGTAGATGCAGTGAAATGCACGACCGTCTCTACCGGGTCACAAAAGTTAGCGCCATCCCTTTCTTATCTGCGCGGCCGGTGCGGCCGATGCGGTGCACATAATCCTCATACGCATTTGGGAGATCGTAGTTAATGACGTGTGAGACGTCGTCCACGTGAATACCGCGCGCGGCTACGTCAGTAGCAACGAGTACTTGCACCCGACCATTTTTAAAGTTCTGGAGGGCTCGTTGTCGTTGGGGGTGACTCTTGTTTCCGTGAATGGCGTCTGATTTGATACCTGCGCGAGATAGTTCTTGAGAAAGTTTTTCTACACTGTGCTTCATTGCACCGAAGATAATCACGCGAGTGAAATCAGCTTTTTTAAGGAGGGCCGTCAATGTATCAAACTTAGTGTGTGGTTCGTAATACACCACGTCTTGCGTAATACTACCGGTAATATCTTTTTTACGAACTGAAATCGTAATGGGGTCATTCATAAACTCATGAATAAGTCCTTTTACCGTGTCAGACATGGTGGCTGAGAAAAAGAGTGTCTCGTGTGGATCCGGAACGTCTTTCAAAATAGCGCGCATGTCATGGATGAATCCCATGTCGAGCATCCGGTCAGCTTCATCCAAAATGATGGTTGAAAATCCAGCTGGTTTGATGTGGCCACGGTCAATCAAATCTTGTACTCGTCCTGGTGTTCCGATGATGAAATGGTTTTGACGCTTAAGTCCCATAATTTGGGGACGAATATTCATTCCGCCAACACAGACGGTAGAAAA
>JAYSSH010000107.1:0-6388 GCA_043720635.1 Candidatus Kaiserbacteria bacterium | reverse complement strand
CGTGTGAGCGATTCTGCAACTGAAAACTAATCTGGTATAATCAAGCAATGCCAGAACATGTAGCCCTTTACCGCAAATATCGCCCCAGCACCTTTGACGAAGTGCGTGACCAAGACCATATTGTCACCGTACTTAAAGGAGCGATTGCAAAAAAATCGATTCCACACGCTGTTCTTTTTTCTGGTTCGCGTGGTACCGGTAAGACAACCCTTGCTAGAATATTTGCGCGCGAAATTGGCACCACGCCAGTAGACCTGTATGAAATTGATGCTGCTAGTAATCGCGGGATTGATGATATTCGTGAACTGCGTGAAGCGGTTCATACCGTACCCTTTGAATCAAAATACAAGGTATACATCATAGACGAGGTGCACATGCTCACCAAAGAGGCTTTTAACGCGTTACTAAAAACGCTCGAGGAGCCACCAGCGCACGTAGTCTTTATGCTCGCCACAACCGAAGAGGAAAAACTACCCGACACTATCCTTTCCCGACTACAGGTCTTCAAACTCCGCGCACCATCACGCACAATACTTTCTGCAACGGTAACGGACGTGGCCGCGCGAGAAGGATTTATTCTTAGTCCTGATGCGGCGGATTTAATTGCTGTTGCGGCTGACGGATCATTTCGAGACGCATTAGGTATTACCCAAAAAGTCATCATGGCTTCAGGAGATACAATCGGGAGTAGTGATGAGGTAGCAGCTATTATTGGAGCACCAAAGCTTGCCATCATTGAGGCCCTTTTAACCGCGCTTCATGAGAAAAAAACTGAAGCTGCACTAGCTGCAGTAGAGGCTGCCGTGACTAGTCACGTAGAAATGAAGTTGCTTGTGCGCGTGGTGCTCGAACATGTGCGTGCTGTAATGTTATTACGTAACCGCCCCGACCAAAAAGACACCATCCTCGCATCCTTCAGTGAATCAGTGCGCACAACCTTAACGACTATCGCTGCCTCTGCGACTACTTCCTTAAACTCTCACCTCTTACTCAAACTCCTCACCGTCTGCGACCAAACCACCAAAAGCCCCCTCCCACAGTTACCGCTTGAGATTATGATTGTCGAAGTGACCACCGCTGTGTAATATGAAAAAAATATATTTAGCTCGCCACGGAGAATCTAATTCTAATGTTTCTCATGTTGTACAAGGCCCATATGATGCTCTAACGAAAGTTGGTGTGAAGCAAGCGGAAGTACTCGCTGAACGTTTAGCTAAACTGTCATTCAAAAATATTATAGTCAGTGATTTTGAACGTGCAAAACAAACGGTTGCACCGCTCATTGTAAAAACTAATGTTCAACCGATATATTCTGAGTTACTACGCGAAGCGAAGCGTCCAACAAGTTTAACTGGTACTCCGATTAATGGAGATGATTTTATTAATTTTGATAAAATTGCTCAAGAACATGTATCGGAGGCCGAATGGCATTTTGAAGATGAAGAAAATTATTATGACATTGTTGAGCGTATTAAAAATTTATTTACGTTAATAGATGGTTTAGAGGGAGATATAGTACTGGTCTCACACGGAAGACTGGCAATCTATATTGTAATGTATGTGTTAATGGGAGGAAAATTGACCCATGATGTCTGGAGTAGTGATTTTGCTACCTTCACCACCAATAATACGGGCATTACTGTATTTTCATACAAAGAACACGAAAAGCTCTGGGCACTAACAACCTATAACGACCACGCGCACTTTGCGGAATAATTATTTATCTTTATGGAAGTCTACCTCGTACGACACGGACGCACTGATGGGAATGTGGCCCACAGGCACCAGCATCCGGAAACTAAATTAAATGATGAAGGAACGAAGCAAGCGAAAGCGGTAGCTATAGCTATAGAGGCAAAAAATCCTACACACTTAATTGTCAGTACCAATGTGCGCGCCATTCAAAGTGCATCGTATATCGCCGAGTTAACGGGCCTCACTCCCGAAACCTACCCACCGTTTGAAGAGCTCCATCAACCTAAATCCTTAATAGGGGAGCGACTAACTGGATTTAAAGCACTATCATATATGATAGCGTGGTTTTTAGGTTATAAAAAAAGCTCCATGCATGACGGCGAAACCTATGACAGTTTCGTACATCGTCTCGGACATGCGCGGAGGCATTTAGAAAAGATGCCAGATGATAGTGTCGTGGTAATCGTCTCGCACTCAGTCTTCATAAATTTCTTTACCGAGCACATGGTCCATCCCGAAAAATTAAACTTTTGGCGTGTTTGTATTTTATTTATCAAAATCCTAAAAATGCGCAACAGTAGCCTAACCCACGTCCGCTACACTAAACCCGAGGACAAACAACTAAAACAAAACAAAACTGGCTGGCGCTTAATACATCACAATTAGAGGAGGAGGTCTCGCCTCCTCCTTGTTACAAACGGCCACAAATCAAACCCGTCACCTTGAAACTTCTCTAATTTCTGGCACTATGTAGCGACCGTTGCAAACCCAGATTTTTGCAAAAAGTAGGAGGTCTCGCCTCCTCCTTAAAAATAAATTTTGCCGGAACATCTAATGATAGAATTCCGTGAAAAGCTATTCCATAGCTTTTCACCTAATACCCGTCATCTTGGTTCGAGGCATAATAGTAAATAGATCTCTTGCCGGATCATCTAATGGTAGGATTCGGGTTTCTGGTACCCGTCATCTTGGTTCGAGTCCAAGTCCGGCAGCTCGAGAAAAAACAGCCTTAGGGATGTTTTTTCGTATCGAGCTGGCGGAAGTAAGTGACTAAACGTCACTCACGTCAGGGACTCGAAGACCTTGCCAGCTCGTTTGTGACGATAGGAAACAAACGAGCGACAAGGTGTACTGAAGCTGTAAGCTTCAAGTCCCTGTCAGGCAACACCATAAAATTGAAGTAATTATGTATAATAGATTGTGATATCATAACCAGTAAATATGGAAGATTTACGCATACCTAATCATGATAGAGATGCCCTCCTGATAAACTTAATTTTCTGGGGATTATTTTTAATATTGATGTGTTATGTCGTTTATGTCACTCTTGAGAAAGAGGGTTTTACTTTTGGAATTTTGTTGGTTGCATTAGTCTTGATTCCTACACTCATTTTATTTATTAAAAAGAAAGTTGATCAGCTTCAGCGGTATACTCCTTTTGGTATAATAATTAATGATGAGGGAATTTATTTTTCAGGTAATTTGTATCATCCGGCAGTATCTATACGTTGGGAAATGATAAGTGGTTTTACCTTAAAAACAATTCATGTTAAATGGTGGACGCATAATTACTTGAAAATTTTCTTATCAGATTCGGATAAGTTTTATAGTGAACTATTTCCTTCATTAAAGGTGCTCTTCGGTGACAGAAGTAGTTATTATTTCTTTTTGAATGATGTAAATTGTGAACCTGAAGAATTAGTTAAGATGATTATGGACCATCATAATGATATAATTCAAACAAGAAAGAATGAGTCTCTTAATTAATGCAGTATGTGCTGTTGTCTGGCTAAAAAAGTTCTAACATCGTCCCACAAGGCCAGCAACTGGCAGGCCGCAAATGTGAATACATTTGTGGCCTTTGCCATTGCTAGTCCGATCAGGGACTCGAAGACCTTGCCAGCTCGTTTGTGACTGAAAGGAAACAAACGAGCGACAACCTGTACTGAAGCTGTAAGCTTCGAGTCCCTGATCGGCAGCATGAGAGTTTAGTTCTACCTATTTTCTTTGTCGAATACTAGTAAAATCGTTTTAATTTCTTATCTCGTAGTGCCCGAGGCAACGCCTCGGCGAGGTTGATTTTGGGAAATAAAAAAACCTCCTGCAGGAGGTTTTTTTATATTTGTATCTTCATACTAAATTCATTAGTTACATACTGCCCCCTACACTCTAACTTTTTTAGGCAACTTCCTTGCTCGCTTCTGAAGTGCGCTTAGGGTCGTTAGACATGTTTCCCGGATTGTTTTCTTTGACTGCGCTATGTCCATTTTTAGATGTTTGTTCACGTTGCTTATCTTCATTCATTTGTACAGATCCACGGTTATTTTCAGTCATATTATTGTTGATTAGAATTGATAAACTCAAATTACTAATAATGTGGACCTTCATGTATTATTACGTATAAATAATCAATCTATTTCATAAATAGAAGAGAGTAGGGGCAACAAAATTTAAAAAGCAGTTTATACCATTGTATTGAAAGATTAATGAGGTCTTGACGTGACTTCGTCAAAGCGTAAAAACCATAAGAAAAGCCGGGGCGTGGGTACGCACCGGCTGTTTTTTTTGGACTAAGACTCTTGGGGGAGTTACTTAGTCAGTTCTTTGTACTCAGGGTCAAGTCCCTTGATGGCGCGCAGGCGATCGAAACCGTCTGTCAAACCTTCAAATGACATTCCGACTTTTGTCCGTTCCCAGCTAGGCCGGGGGTAGTCGCGTTGTGCGGACTGAGTCTCGCCGTCGTCGTCCGTGTAGCTAAACAGGACGCTGAAAGTGGCAACTGGTTGTCCTGCCTGACGAAGGGTATTAGTAGGAACAAACTGTGGGTAGGTCACGGTGTGACTGTCCCCGCGGGCGGTAAGGGGTGTCGTGGCTGCCCACTCCATCTCTTTCCAGGTCCATTTGGTGCCAACAATCGGGGTGGTGCCCACTTGTTTAGTCTCGTATCCTGAGCAGTCGTACGAGACAAGGTCCGTTTGTTGCACCCAGGTGCCATCGGTGTCGTTATAGGAACTATTTTCCGTTCGTGTGCAGGTGTTTGAGACCCATACTTGTTCGTAAACAGGTTCCGAACGCATAATCACCGTACGGTTATTGATGTCAAACGCATCGCTCGGTGGTCGCCAGAAGGTGCTCTCGGTCTCATGGGAGTGGTTCCTCGCCGCGTAGTCTTCGCGGGGCAAGGAGTAGTTCCAGGTGACTGCAGTAACTTCGGCGGTCGTTGGCTTGTAGGTATGCAACTGGTTGTACACGAACATACCAAGGATAATAAAGACCATAACCATTGCAGTGACGATGGCAATCCAAATGGTTGAGCGCTTCTGACTCTTTGCTTGCTCCTTCTGAATCACTGACTCTGCGTTGGTTGCGGTGACTTTATTCTGCCGTCTCTCCTTTAACGCTGGCTTTTCTTCAGCTAGCTCAGGTTCAGAGGAGAATGTCGGTTCTTTAAGGACTACGGGCGCAACACCATCATTCCAAGGAGTTTCAACGGCATCGGGCACAAAGCCTTCATCGTCGATTTGTACCGCACGCGTCGGCATGGTGAGTGCCGTGGTGTGGATGAAATGTTCGACTTGCTTGGCGAACTTTGCATCAAGAGGCGCACCACACTTGTGGCAACTAAAGCGTCCTTCGTTTTCTGATTGACAGAATTCGCAAGTGACGTCAGCGCCTTCATGTTTGTAGTTGGCATCAACTTCTGTCGCAGAACGTTCCTCAGTATCACTCGCGTCTTTTGAGTTTCCGCATTGCGGGCACTGTTTACATTTTTTCGAGTTAAGGCCAGAGACGCCGCAACTCGAGCAATCCCACACCAGGTACCGACGCACCTTGGAAATAGTGCGACGGCTCAGTTCTTGGCCGGGTTTATGGCGAACAGTACGGGCCATGGTGGTCCTCCAATAAAAAGCTTCTGGTGATATTATGCATTAATAATACAAAAAAGTCAAAACAAGTTCCGGTAAATTTAATACAATAGTTCACTACTGCAAGCTCTGCTTGTTAAAGTCATATTGAGATGCCGAAAAAACGATTATGTTCTCTGTCTGGTATACTAAAGCATGCCTTTTGCATACATACAGCAATTTTTTTTCTTTGGATTGCTTGCCACTACAACTTTTATATTTCTGTACATGTTGGGAGGGTATCTGGTCACAGTGTTGTGGGCGATTGTAATTGCTCTGGTGTTTTACCCGGTATATGAATATCTAAAAAGTACGTTCAAGGGACGGGCTTCGCTTGCGGCACTAAGTACGGTATTTTTGGTCGTGCTCGTGGTGCTGATACCACTTATTTCAATTGGTGGCATGGTTGTGTCCGAGTCACTTACCCTCTACGAAACTGTCACTAAAGAGGATGGTGAATTTGATAGTTCAGGTCTCCTGGCTCGTGTCTCTATCGTCACTTCATATTTAGAACCGTATGGAATATCACAAAGTAATGTTGAAAATCGTCTTCGTGATTGGGTAGCTAGTGTATCGCAGGTGGTGGCGACTTCACTCGTTTCATTTACTCAAAACACCCTAACGTTTTTGATTGAGGTCATCATCATGTTGTATCTTTTGTTCTTCTTTTTACGAGATGGTAAAAAAATTGAGCGATTGTTGCGCCACCACTTACCATTGGGTGATGAGTATGAACGGCGTTTAATTACCCGTTTTGCCGATACTACCCAAGCGGTGATTAAAGGGAC
>JAYSSH010000106.1:0-6418 GCA_043720635.1 Candidatus Kaiserbacteria bacterium | reverse complement strand
AGAGGAAGGAGTAGAGCTTGATGTGGCACTGCCAAATAAACGAGTGAAGGGGCTGGAGATGCTGTCAGGGGGTGAACGCGCGTTGACTTCAATTGCGTTAATCTTTGCTATGAGTCAGGTAAACCCACCATTATTTATTATTCTCGATGAAACTGACGCCGCGCTCGATGAAGCAAACAGCAGGCGCTATGGCGATATGATTCAGGCTTTGTCCGAAAAATCCCAATTAATTTTGATTACGCATAATCGTGAGACGATGAGTCGTGCTGGGATTTTATACGGAGTAACGATGGGTAGTGATGGGGTGTCTAAGTTGCTATCAGTAAAGTTTGAGGAGGCACTCATTTCTGCAAAATAGCTATATAAAAAAAGCTTGTGTGACGTTGGTATGTACCAATTGTCGCACAAGCTTTTCCTTCGTCAGGTTTTGATCCTGTCCCCATTTTCGTCAACTCCTCCGTTATAGATAATCCGAATTGCATCGTAGTCACTTTCGATAATGCTTCGGACCATTTGCGTCATGCCTTTATCGAGCCACTTCAGTGTAATGATGGCTTTTACCTGTTCATCATCGCCTTTTTGTAAGACTCCAATCCAGGCACCTTCAAGATTTGCCTCAAGCGCTTTGATAGCATCCTGCAAGTCATCAATTTGTCCTAAAAGTTCGACTCGCCAACGGTGGGGAGTTTTAAGTGGAAGATCTGCATCCATGTTCTACCTCCTTCTGAAATGTCTCCTCCATATTCATCATGACATATTTACGATTAATGTACAGACTGTGGACTGATGCTGATATATGAATGGTATACTTGTAGATACTATGGGAGAAAAACATCTAATCTTAAATGCCCGCAAAGAAACTAGACGAAGACAAGCGGATGATGAATCTGAAGAATCAGTGGTGCTGAATCGTCGGAATTTTTTAGCAGGACTGGGTTCTGCAACGGCGCTAAGCGTAATGGGAAAAAATGCCTATGATTATAATAATGAAGGTAAAAAGAAAGATGGCGAAGAAGAAAACGGAACAGAAGATGAAGTTCTGGAAGATGTAGAAATGATAGCTGAAGATTTACGGTCTCGTGTATTTGAAAAAGTGTTAGCTGCCAGAATAATTGAAGCCGGAGGCCTAAATCGTTACCAAGTTTTATTTGTAAACAAACGGGGTGAGCAAATTACCGAGCCGTTTACCCTTACTGAATCCGTTGGTTTGTTACCTGAAGAAATGGTCTGGCGGAAAGATGGCGCGGGGGGAGTAGGTATTCCTGGAACCTGGATAAATGAACAAAAAGCTTATATTAGTAGTCAGCTGGGTATCCCTGTGTCGGAAATTAAGATGCTTCATGTACATCTCGATTTAGATAGTACCCGCGCCGAGCATATGAATAGTAAGGTGGAGTTAGTCTATGCAAATGCTACAACCCCTCTTGAAAGTGATAGTAAAGGAAGAGACCCTCTCACCATTCTTCGTGAAGAAACACATTTCACAAAAATACCTTCACGTGTCGCAGAAGAATTCACCCCGTACATGGTTGGAATTGCTTCAGAGGAATCCCGGTTTGATGCCAATAAGACTAACAAACGAAGTGGTGCTCGCAGCATAATGCAAACCATGCCATGGGTAGTAGAAAAATATAAAGAAGAGCATCTAGTGCCTAATCTCGATGCGGAAAATCTAGAAGATCAGTTAAAAGTTAGTTGTGAACATATTGAAACTACGTACAGAGAATTAACTGAGAATTTGGATTTGGAATTGTATAACATAACGCAAGATTACTTTAAAGGAAACACGGCTTCGATGGAAAAATACTTTCTTATCCCTTTGATGATTAATTCCTATAACTCAGGTCAGGATCGCCTCATAGATGTGGTACGGTGGTTCTTTAGTGCGTACCCTGAACCGCAATCAACCGCTGAATTGATCGGACAGGAAGAACAACTTATGGGGTATGATGTCTTTTTCGCTATGATTCAACAGTGTGCCAAAGAAAAAGCTGTAGAGGGATTTGGACCCGAATCCAGTACGTATGTATCAAAGGTTATGGGATGGACACTGGCTTTTTCTGATTACGAGAAGAAACAACAGGAAGTGCAGATAGCGAGTAATTAAAAAACTGCCCGTATACCCGGGCAGTTTTTTGTTTTAGATTACTAATTCAAAATCAAGTTGTCGTTCGTCGGCGTCGGCTTTCACTAATTTTACCTTTACCGTATCACCGAGACGATAGATTTTTCCAGTCTTTTGTCCGCGAATACAATACTTACTCGCTACGTGTTCAAAGTAATCGGTGCGAATTGACGCAAGACGTACCATGCCTTCACATAATGCCTCTTGTTCTTGGACGTAGATACCCCAATCGGTAACGCCCGTAATAATCGCTTGAAACTCGGCACCAACTTTACCCTGCATAAATTCAACTTGTTTGAATTTAATTGAATCGCGCTCGGCTTTCACGGCTTCCATTTCTCTTGCAGAAGATTGTACTGCCACCGCTTCGTATTTAGCAAAGTCGCTACTTTTAATTTGAGTGTTATCTAAGTGCGCGCGCAAGAGTCTGTGAGCCAGTAAGTCGGGATAGCGGCGAATTGGGGAAGTAAAGTGACTATAGAATTTAAACGCCAAACCAAAGTGTCCAATGTTCTTGGTTGAGTACACGGCTTTAGCCATTGAACGAATAGCGGCGGTTTTAATGAGGTTCTCTTCAGGTGAACCAACAATCTCTTTAAGGAGGCGATTTATCTCGTTAGCCTTAACGGTACCTTTATTGGTTTCAAACTCGTACCCTAAGGCATGAAGGAAAATAGCCAGCTCTTCGATTTTGTCCGGGTTAGGTACATCGTGAATACGGTACACGTACACCAAATCACGTTTGTATTTTTTAGCGAGGTCATCGATATGCTTGGCTACTTCTTGGTTGGCGAGCAACATAAAGTCCTCAATCATAAGCATGGTTTCTACCCGTTCTTTCTTGAATGCTCGGATTGGTTTGCCGGCTTCATCTAATTCAAACTTTACTTCCGGTTGCTCAAAAGCAATCGCACCTGAGGCATACCGTTTCTTCCGGAGGATGCGACCAAGCGTCATCATAGTGTTTAATTCCTCGTAGTATTCACCTGATCCATTATCAAGTACTTCTTGTGCCCCTTCATAGGCAAAACGTTTATCAGAATTGATAATCGTTTGTCCAAACCATTCACCGACTACCTGTGCGTCGGGGGTAATCTCAAATACCGCTGAGAAGGCGAGGCGGTCTTCGTTTGGCCGCAATGAACAGAGGTCGTTACTTAAAATCTCCGGTAACATCGGAATCACCCGGTCGACGAGATATACAGAGGTCCCACGTTCTTCGGCTTCATCATCCAGCACTTCTCCCACCCGCACATAGTGCGATACGTCAGCAATATGAATACCAATGGAGTAGTTACCATTATCGAGTTTTTCAAACGACAACGCATCGTCAAAGTCTTTCGCGTCATGGGGGTCAATCGTCATGGTGGTTACACCGCGAAAATCACGACGCTTTGGGTCGACGACTGCATCTGCAAATATTTGCGCTTGTTCCTTGTACAGTTTTTGAGCGGCTTCTTGCACAACTTCGGGGAAATTTTTAGCAAACCCGCCTGAACGAATAATCGCTTGCATTTCGGTTTCGTGGTCACCAGCTCGGCCGAGTGTTTCCTTAATAGTTCCGATTGGTTCATCTTTGGCGTCAGCCCAACTGGTTATTTCAATTGCTACCTTCATATCTATATCATTGGTAGTAGCAGTAGGGAGAAGGGGACGTACGTGAATGCGGTGGTTGTCTGGGTTAAAAAAGAGGACTTTTTTTCCAGCGATAGTTTTTTCTTTTACGACGCCAATAAGTTCACGAAACGCTTTAGAAACTACACGCACCACTTCAGCCTCCTGGCGTTTACCCGTTGCGAGTGATTTTAGTTTGATTTCTACCACGTCACCATCGAGTGCAAACCCGAGGTTTTCTCGTTCAATAATAATATCCTCCTCGTGACCTAACGCTTTAACAAACCCTGTTCCTTTTCCGCGAATCATGATGATTCCTTCAATTGTAGTTGTTTCCATGCGGGACAATAGTACCATTGACGGATGCAAATTGCTACTGTACTTTAGGAGCGGATAAACTTTAAAATCTTGCTGGAGACAAAAGTAATGACTAAGATAACACTTCATGTAACCGATTATTCAAATTTGTCAGAGTTTCATTCGGGAGCGTTTTTGCAACTTAATTGTAGAATAGTTAAAGATAGTATTTGTGGGGGTATAAAAACAGTTTGGTCCATTGAACGTACAATAAAAATTGCTGGTTCAGAAATGCGTGAGAAAATAGAAAAAGAACATACCTCGCTTAAAACGGAACAACTTTTACGTGAGATTAGGAAATGGATTAGAACTCATACTTTAAACAAGCATGTTTTCATAAAAAAGAAACACCTCTGTAAATTTTTAGCACTTTTGTCTGAGTCTGTAGTTCCTGTTGAGTCTAAAAGTGCAAAAATTGAAATAACCCCATCAATTATTCAAATGATACGACATTCATTTTTAGCACCTGTATTATAAAATGAATTGAATTAACACTTTCCCGCGCCACCTCTGGCGCGGGATAAATTTTTGTCTAAAGTTAAGTCATGTTGACCAAATGACTGATATCTGATACTCTTCTCCCACTATGTTAATGATGCGATTACAACGAGTTGGCCGCAAAAACAATCCCGCATATCGCGTGGTGGTGGTTGATAAACGTGCAAGTACAAAAAGTAATAAAACCATCGATTTGATTGGTAATTACAATCCGAAGTTAGGTCAAATTACTATTAACGGCGAAAAGGCAAAACAATGGTTGGCTCAAGGTGTTCAAGCCTCAGATACGGTCCATAACATGCTTATCACCCAAAAGATTATTGAAGGCAAGAAACGAAACTCATTACCAAAGAAATCTCCGATCATCGACGAAGCAAAACTAAAAGCTGAAGCAGAAGCTAAAGAAAAAGCTGAAGCCGACCGTCTCGCCGCTATCGAGGCTGAGAAAGCAGCTGTCGCCGAAGCAGAAGCAGCCGCAAATGCTCCAGCAGTAGAAGAAGTAGTAGCAGAAGAAGCACCAGTAGTTGCAACTGAAGAAGTAAAGGAGGAAGTGGTAGCGTAAGTATTTATTGCGTACATACTTAAAAATCGGGAACTTTGTTCCCGATTTTTAGTTGACGGCCATTCATGCTCCTCTATACTATAGGTATAGCTCGTGGTATGACCTATCACCAAAGCTAATCCCACTTTGATTACTATCAGTTCACGAATAATACGATATGCACGAAGATCAAATCTTTCTCGAGAGTCTAGTAAAGTCACTCGTTGATAACCCAGACTCTGTTAAAATCAACCGAACCGTCGATGAGATGGGTGTACTCTTAACTCTTGACGTTCACGCCGACGATATGGGTAAAATTATTGGACGCTCCGGTAATACTGCCAAAGCCATCCGCACGCTCTTGCGCGTCGTAGGAATGAAGCACGATGCCCGCGTAAACCTCAAAATTAACGAACCGGAAGGTGGTAAAGGTATGAGTCGCGATATGAGCGAAGCCATGCAAGAAGAGGGGATGGTTACAGCTCCAGGCGTGAAATCCTTAGACGAAGCGATAGATGATTTGAAGATTTAAGTTGTAATATAAAATAAAACTAGTCGGAACCTATGGTTTCGACTAGTTTTGTATTAAATCTTAAAAAGTGTGGTATAGTATTAGTATGACAAAGTTGCAAGCTGTAATCTCAAAATTTGAAACTCTCCCAACGGAACAGCAAGATAAATTGGCTGAACTTTTAAATGATTTAACCCAGTCTACAGACGGTGAATTTACTTTTTCTGAAGTAGAACGGGCAGAAATTAAACAACTACTACAAACTGACACAGCGATGCACACTTTTGATGATGTATTTGCTCCGCTACTTAAATAATCGAGTATGCGTGTTGTCTATAGTGAGCAGTTAAAAAGAAATGTGACTGAGATTGCTAACTATACTGAAAAGAACTGGGGTAAGGTTAAAAGAATCGAGCTAGTTGAGCAGATTGCTGACAGTATTTCAATTATCGCTGAGTTTCCCCGTAGTGCAAAATTTGATGTAGACCTAGGTCTTCATTATAAGACTATTACAAAATTACCTTTCGTAATTGTTTATTCAGTAGAGACTGATTTTATCCGAGTTATTAAAATCGTACATACTAAACGAAATAAATAAAACTTAAATTTATTACATATTTATATGACAAAACTGGAAATGATTATTGCTAAAGTGAAAGCACTTACTCGTACAGAACAGAAAGAATTGTTGAATCTTTTACTAAAAGATAATCCAGAGTTACTCAATAAACTCTAGTATGCATTTCCACGTTATTACATTATTTCCCGAAGT
>JAYSSH010000105.1:0-6513 GCA_043720635.1 Candidatus Kaiserbacteria bacterium | reverse complement strand
TTTGCCAATAAATACTAAAATTTTCTATCGTAATTGAAGAGGCTGAACCTGAAACAGCGGGTAATAAGGCAACTTGATTTAAAGAAGAGTTTACAGTTGTCGCATTGGCGTCAGTTGAAAAATCAACAGCAGAAACTGGAATGCCAAATAATGAGAGCGTAGTCTGCGGTAACGCAAAGGTCGCTATCAAAATAATTAATAATAATAGGATGTTTGGGACTATAAAAATCAAAAGAACTTTTTTCACTCGTATAGTATACCCCTCAATCAAGCTGGGAAATGTCAATACCCCACAACCGATTTTTTGTAAAGTTTTAACAGCAAAAATACCCCTTTATTTAGGGAAATATTAAAATAATGTTATAATTTGATAACATAATCAATTAAGCGCAATAGTGTTAATAGTATTTTTTTGTGATAACAAAAATTATTACAAATTGCTCTATTGGTACAATGAAATACTATACAAATCTATGTCAGCTCTTTCACTTCAATGTTTAAAAGGTGCTACCTACGCTTTTGTTGACGTGGAAACTACCGGCTCACACGCCCGGTACGGTCAAATAATTGAAATTGGTATTATTCGCGTAGAAGACGGAGTCATTACTGACACCTATGAGACGTTAATAAATCCCGGCATATCGATTAGTCCATTTATTACCACCATTACTGGTATCACTAACGCAGATGTCTACGATAAACCATCCTTTGACGACGTAGCGTTAGATATTAAACGCTTGTTGGAAGGTGCTATTTTTGTCGCGCACAATGCACGCTTTGATTATGGATTTGTTAAAACAGAATTTAAACGACGTGATATTACCTTTAATGCCAAAACCCTGTGCACGGTTAAAATTTCTCGTGCCCTATTTCCAAAACAAAAAAGTCATAGTTTAGAAAATATCATAAAAACGTATGGCATCGAGGTGACAGCACGTCACCGAGCCTATGCTGACTGTGATGCTATGGTGCAATTTTTGCAAATTGTTGAACAAAAATATTCAGCTGATTTTGTAACTACCGCAATACATGGAGCCTTGGCAAATTATATTTTACCCGATACGGTAGACGAAAAAATAATTGAGTCACTGCCACATTTACCGGGCGTGTATTTCTTTTATGATGCCCAAGATACATTATTATATGTCGGCAAAAGTGTAGATATTAAAAGTCGCGTACGATCGCATTTTGGACAATCTTATACGACGAGTAAAGAAAGAGCTCTGACCTCAAAGGTGGCCTATGTCGGTCATGAAGTAACCAGTGGGGAACTTTCAGCGTTACTTAAAGAGTCGAAATACATAAAAGAACTAATGCCAGAATACAACCGTCGGTTGCGCAAGACCTCACAGTTGGCGGTATTTAAAAGTACTCACACGAGTGATGGGTATAAAACGGGAACTATTTCCTACCAACCTACCGATACTTTCACCTACGATGCGTCTATAGATGGCATCTTTAAAACGATGAGTGCTGCTAAAAATACCTTAGATACCCTTGTAAAAGAACATACCCTGTGTCCAAAATTATTAGGCTTGGAGTCAGGAAAAGGGTCGTGTTTCCAACATCAATTGGGCCGTTGCGAAGGAGCGTGTAGTGGGGTAGAAAACCCACTCTCATATAACGCGCGTTTTGACGTTGCCTTTAAAAAAATGAAAATTCGCTCCTGGCCCTTTCCGGGCCCCGTCACGATTCCTGAGGACGAAACGGCGAGCGAAGGGGTAGCGTATCTTGTTGATCAATGGCAAATCAAAAAAGTCATTAATTATACCGAAGAGGGTCATTCCGAAGAAGATATTGAATTACCCTTTGACTATGACACCTATAAAATTTTATCCAAACATATTTTAAAAAAAGTAGCTCGATAATTTACTTTTAGTAGAGCGATTATACAATAAATAAGTAAAGGGCCGCATTGTTGATGTGGCCCTAAACAACATTTTTAATGCAACTGCTTTCGATAGTACTTGGACAACTTGCTAAAAAAAATTCGCCTATCGGTCCACCCATGCTCTTTTTTAGTTTTGTAGTGACCAACGTAGTAGTAGTTTTGGTTGTCCTCAATTATCATCCCGTGACCAATTCCTTTTTTGATCCGGAATAATGGGTTGCTGGCCATTACCCATGAGGTTGGGGACAGTGGATCGCCACCAAGGTATTTAAGAAAATTAGTAGCGTAGTGTGGAGTCCAGCTCGCATTTCCACATAATACTAACCCTCGAAATGTAGCATTCATATACAACGCCTGCGGGCCTTCGAGAATTGGTTCATGAGAACTGGCCCATTTATCGCTTGGAGTGGCAATCTGCACCCGCTTTCCAATTTCGGTCGGGCTGATACACGGTGCCGCATAAATATGCTGCGGTACTACTTTTCCCTGGCAATGAGAATCAGATTCTGGAGTAGTCTCCCAGCCAGACCAAAACGCGTACGGTTTCATCTCACCATCAACTTTGATAAACGCAAACGTGAGGTCAATCATCCAGCCGTCATCTTCTTCAGGAGTTTTTAATTTCCCTACATGTTCCCACGGACCAAGCGCCGTATCATGTGTTTGGTACACGTGCATTCGGTGGGTGGTGTTATCGCCCGTTGAGGCCGCGACATACATATGATTATCAAAGTGGATTTCTCCAGCCCACACCTGCCGTAGGTTTTCTTGTTGGGAACCTACCGTAAGTAATACCGGCGCACTATAGGGCAGTTCCTCGATGCTTGATGCAGAACGCAAGGAATAGCCCTTGATTCCATCATGCGCATGAGGATCAGTACTTAGGTCACTTTGCACCAGCAAATGCCATTTGTTGTCTTGTTTGAAGATAAACGGGTCAGCGCCCTCGCAGATTACGTTAAAGTTCATAGTACTCCCCTTTAGTTTTTACTTATTTTCTAATTAGATTTTAGCACGCACGTTTTGTGTACTTTGAATGAATGTGCCGGTAAGTGGATAAAATGTCTGTACAGGACTCAAAGCACTCAATACACAACTAAAGTGCAAAAGATGCAGGCTATACAGGGAAGAGGACGGTGAAGGTAGAAAATACTTACAAGGGGAGGTCCTTTGTAGTTGAGTAATTCTGTCACGGTATTTTTTAGAATGTTCACAATCAAGATTCTAAGATTATGTATCCGCAAAATCAGACTGAGGCATTAGATAAAGAATCTAAAAACTCCTGATAAAGAATTTTTTATTATATTAGTAGAGCGGGGAAGGTTACATACAAATGCTATGGTCTGGGTACGCTATACTAGCAGTATGAGTAAAAGAATTATAGTTTTTTTCCTGGGACTGTTGATTGTGGTTGGTCTGTACCACACAGTTAAACCACTACCTGAAAACGTAAATTTTGTAGGTAGCGATTATGAAGTGCCCAGTTCTGCGGTACATTTTTTTAGTGATACAACGTATATAAATACCGACAATGTACGTCTCTCTGAGCAGGAGGTATTTAACGAAATATTTAGAATGATTGATGAAGCCAAGCGCTATATCCTTATTGATATGTTTTTCTATAGCGACTTTATTGGAGTTGATACTAAGGCATATCGGTATTTGTCAGAAGAGTTAACCAAAAAGTTACTTGATAAAAAGAAAAACTCCCCGGAGATTACTATCCAAGTAATTATTGATCCGATAAATATTATGTACGGTGGGCATGTATCTGACAATTTCGAAAAGCTACGAGCTTCTGACATAACAGTTATTATTACAGACCTCAATCCATTACGCGACAGTAATCCAATCTATGGTTCAGTGTGGCGCACAATTTTTCAGTGGTGGGGCAATAGTAATACAGAAGGCTGGTTACCAAATCCGTTGGATGCAAAAAGTCCAAAATTGGGTATGCGCACATATTTAAAAATGCTTAACTACAAGGCAAATCATCGTAAAGTAGTCATGACAGATTTTGTTCGAAATGGAGGGGTTGGTTTTTCAACCCTTATCACGTCTGCTAACCCTCACGATGGTTCAAGTGCACACAGCAATATTGCTATTCGTATTGATGAAAAGGTGTGGCAAGATGTAGTACTTACTGAACAAGCAGTAGCTGACTTCTCTGGCTATCAGTTAGTTCTCCCGCCACAAGAATTTTATGACACGCTCGCTACTTCAACTCAGGATACTATGTCGGTTCAGGTGCTTACTGAAGGTGCTATTAAGGATAAACTTGTTTTAGAAATCAATGCCCTTCAGAAAGGTGATGAGCTCGATATGTCAATGTTTTATATTTCTGACAGAGATATAGTTACTGCATTAAAGGCAGCTGATGATCGGGGAGTGAAAATGCGCTTGCTCCTTGATCCCAATAAAGATGCCTTTGGTAGAGAAAAAAATGGCGTACCCAATCGACAGGTGGCCAATGAGCTTATGAAGGGCACCAATGGATCGACCGAAGTACGGTGGTGCAATACCAACGGAGAACAATGTCATAGTAAAATGGTAATTATGAGAACCCCAAAATCAGTTACCATTATGCATGGTTCTGCCAATCTCACTAAACGAAATATAGGAAATTATAATCTTGAGACAAATGTATTCCTAAAAGGGACTGGAAATGAATTGGTATTTTCAGACTCTAAAGACTTTTTTGAGAAGCAGTGGAGTAACCAAAATGAGGTTATGTTTTCTGTGTCGTATGAAAAGTACGCAGACTCAAACTGGTGGCGGACATTCACGTACCGAGTGAAAGAATTTACTGGACTGAGTCGTTGGTAGAACGATTAGCTCGAATGGCAACGGAAAAATTTGGATCATTCAGGTGTCGTTTTATTGCTTCAGTAGCATCATACTTAGAACGTAACTCTTCTAGTGAATAACTCGTACCCAATAGACCTAATTCATAGGCTAATGCGTCCGATTCTTTTGGTAGAATAAGACGATAGTCCCAACCGATGCGGCCGGGTATCAACTCATTTATATGTCTAGCTATGTTGGTAGAACATGAGTTGTAAAAAATGTTATAGAACTCTGGTTTTTCTTTGAGCTCGTTGGCACGCTCAAGCATAGCTAAAAATATTCGGCGTACGTTTATCTTGTCTACTACGGTTGGGTACACCAATACTTGATTATTACGATGCACAGCTCGTAGTTCAAGGGCATCTCTTTCATCAACAATCGTGTACATAATTTCATAATTATTTGAAGCTCCTAAAAGTGGATTGAATGTCTCATTAACTTCTAGTCGTGCCTCAGTAGAAATTCCAATTCTCGACCCATCCTTAAAACCAAAACTGAGAAACGTATGTGCCGCTGCCACACTTGCAAATGGTTCAATTATGTAATCAACAGACTCTAGTGCGTTTAAGTCAAATGTTTTGTCGTAATAGTTCGTAGTGTAGTCATACCGTGAACGGTACGTAACGTTTCGAATGTTTTTGATATGCACGAGGTCCTCATTAAATTCTGCGTACGGAAGCACAGCCTGACTATCAATCCATACTTTATCGTGTGAGGGACTTTGCAGGTTTATTACAACAACATATCCGATAATAGATACAATAAGAATAAGCAATAGGATTTTCTTAATGGATATCTGTTTTCCTCGTATATTCATACCTATCTACTGATATACTAAATATACCACGTCGACATATGAAAAAATTTTTTATTGGTATAACAATCTTTGTACTTCTTTTTGTGGTGGGGATGATGTATTTGTTTCTCTATGAACCAAAATATCAGGGACAAATTAAGCCTGATACTAAAGATATCCTACTCTTTGCCCATAGAGGTTTCGGTAATTTGGCACCTGACAATAGTTTAATCGGCGCCAAATTAGCACTTGAAAATGGATTAGATGGAGTAGATGTTGACGCGCAGTTTTCAAAAGATAAACAAACTTTTATTTTTCATGACGTATCGCTCGAACGATTTACTTCAGGAAAAGGAAGGGTCGATTCTTACACTTTAAAAGAGTTACAGATGTATGATCTGGGGGAACGGTATGGAGATGGAACGGAGTTTAAGAATGAACACGTGGCAACATTTGAAGATTTTGTTCGAGAAATTACACCAGAAGCACTTTTAATGGTTGAGCTCAAAATTGCCACCACTGAGGATACCGGTATGGAACGTCAGGTAGTCGATATCCTAAAACAGTATGATGTCTTTAATCAAGTATTTATTAGTACATTTAACCCCGTAGTATTACATCGTCTTAAAAAAATCGACGGGCGTGTGAAGACAGTGTTTATCTTTCAAGATTCTGGCTGGGATCATAAACGAATTGTAGAAACAAAAGAGGAAGATAGGATATCGTTACCTTGGTACTTGCAAACAGAATGGACTCGAAGAGCAATTCGAAAATTAACCCAACCTGACGCGGTTAGTATAAACGAAAGGGTTGATGAACAAACAATCGCTCGCTTGATTGATCGAGGCTGGCCTGTATTCCTTTGGTCACTCAATAGCACTTCGTCAGTCTTGTGGGGTATAGAGAAGCAACCATTTGGTATTGTGACTGATGAACCGCTTATAACTAAACAAGTTTACGATGAAACGAGGCCGGTAGG
>JAYSSH010000104.1:0-6570 GCA_043720635.1 Candidatus Kaiserbacteria bacterium | reverse complement strand
GCGCCGTCCCTCCATGACTGATAAACGGTAACGGCAATCCCGATAAGGGGGCTACACCCAACATGGCGCCAATATTTAAAAATGCTTGGAGCACTATTATCGTCATAAACCCAACAACAAGTAACATCCCAAACATATCAGGTGCCACGGCGGCAATTTTAAATCCTCTAAAGGTAAACGATAAAAATAATATAATTAAAAGTACGCTCCCTACAAACCCAAACTCTTCAGAGTACACAGCAAAGATAGAATCCCCAATTGGTTCAGGTAAGTATTCAAATTTTTGAATACTTTGACCAAACCCTCTGCCGGAGAATCCGCCTGAACCAACGGCGATAAGTGACTGTTGGATTTGGTACCCGGCTCCTTGCGGGTCGCTCTCAGGGTTCATAAACGTCGTCAAACGATCCATAATGTATGGCCGCATCATCGCTACAATAGCGAGCAAAATGATAGCCGACATAACCATTACCCCGACGTCCCGCCACCGTCCACCGGCGGTAATAAACATAGCTAACCCCGCTGAAGCCATAATCATAAAAGTATCAGTATCAGGTTGTAGTAGCATCACGACGCCTACTAAAGCTACAATCCCAATAAAGGGCAAGGTTCCCGAAACAAAGGAATTAATATGTTGATTCATACCCGAAAGCCAGGTAGCCACATATATCACAAAGCCAATTTTTAAAATTTCAGCTGGTTGCAGTGAAAACCCAAATATATTAATCCAGCGCGTTGCGCCACCGTGAGTGGCCCCTATACCAGGAATAAAGACTGCCAGTGTAATTAAAATCGAAAAGATAAATATGTAAAAGGCATATTGTCTAAGGTTGCGGTAAAACACGTTACTCATTAAAAACATCGCTAGGCCCCCACCGGCGATACCAAACAAAAATTGATTAAAGGCTACGCTTGAAAAACTAGCGCCACTACGCGACAGTAATCCAAGTGACGCTGAGGAAAATATTAAAAATCCACCTACAACTAAAATAACCACAAGCGCTAAAAGAATTTTATCAACTGGCTTGGCTTTCATATTGTTACGCAACGGTGGCTATAGCAAGTCCGGCAATTCCACACATAATACTAATAACCCAATACCGCATCACTACTTTGGATGATGGCCACCCAATCGCTTCAAAATGATGATGGAGTGGTGCAATTCTAAATAACTTCCGGCCAGTCATTTTTCGGTATACCACTTGCATCAGTACAGAAGCTGCTGTAGCAACGAGCGGCAATCCAATCAGTGGCAGTAGTAAAATCCCCTTCCCCTCACCCAAGTCATCAGTCATAAATACCACCACCGCCAACGTGAGCGTGAGCGCCATTGAACCGGTCTCGGTCATCCAAAATCGGGCTGGTGGAATGTTAAACCATAAAAACGCTAAGATACCTCCCGCTACCGTGGCACAAAAAGCTGCCAAGTCGTATTGTGATTGGATAAAAGCAATTCCCGAATATGATAAGAATATGGTTGAGAAAACACCACCTGATAATCCATCAATCCCATCAATGACCCCGCTGGCGTAGAGTGAGATACTGGTAAATATAAAAAACGGAATAATTAACCATCCAATATAGACAGAGCCGTCAAAAGGAATACCGACACTATCAATGCCGAGTTTGCTATAAAACCACCAACCGATAAAGCCAGATAAAGCCGTGATAATAATGAGTCGTACCGATAGTCGTAATCCTTTTCCTCCGTGCACTACGTCATAATAGTCATTAAGCAACCCCACACCGGCTCCAATAATAAGCGTTGTAAATGGAATCCAAGTTTCTGAACGGGAAAGGAAAAAGAGTTCATCATAAATACTGCGGGGGAAAAGCATTTGGCCTATATAAATAAAACCTAAAGTACACAGTACCGATCCCCAAATTACCACTCCGCCCATGCGGGGAGTTTTAATTTCGTCTCCCCCCTTGAGCCGATTAAACTCGGTTGCGACCGTACCATTAAGGGCTGTTTTTCCGCCAGTTTTTTTCCAGACTTTATATTTAAATAAATAGTACGTTAATAGTGGTGTGAGAACTATACCAAAAATAAAAGCGACAGTGGCGGGAATTAATATTGCAAAGATTGGATATTCCATAACTTATTCGGTGGTTTCTAAAGCCTTAGTCACGGCTGCTACTAATTTTTTCACATCACTAAAGCGTCCATCGTAACTTGAGCCAAGTACGGTGATAATAATTGGTCGATTATACCCGGCGTCAAAGGCAATGGTTAAGTTCCCTCCCGCTAAATCGGTGTAGCCAGTTTTTGAACCAAGTAAATTTGGAATTTGCGTCACAATAGGATTAGTGTTTTCAGCTGAATGATAGGTGCCCGCTTCGTTGTATACCCGAGTACTCGTAAAGGTGCTGGGTTCAAGAATACTTGGATAGTTTTCTAAAATGTATTCCATGAGGAAAGATACTTCACGCGCCGTACCAACAGCTCCGGCATCATTAGCATCAACATCAAGCCCCGTTGGATTATAAAAAATAAAATTAGTAAATCCAAGCTCTTGTGCTCGGATATTCATGGCGTTAACAAACGTTTGATTAGGATTGTTTTTATCTATCACTGCACCAACGGCGTTCGCGAGCGCATAGGCTGCGTCATTGGATGAAGCGAGCATTGCGTAATCAGATAATGCTTGGGCTGAAATAAGTTCCCCTTCGGCTAATCCGCTAGAGCCAGATTGTGAAATAGCTGAACTCGGAACAGAAATCTTTTTAGAATCGTCAATCAGTTCGTGTGCTATAAGCGCCGTCATTAATTTAGTAATTGAAGCCAGTGGCAACACCGTGTCTGCTCCCTTGGTAAACAAAGCTTTCTTGCCTTTAACGTCGTACACAAACGCCGCTTTACCTTCCAAGGAAATATTATCCAGGGTATCAATACTAGTAAGATTAGTTTGGGCGGTCACGAGGGGTGCTTCAAGCGCAGGATTGGTAGTACCGTTTTTTGATTTAAGAAAATTCGGAATAAACATCCCGCTAAAAATTAAAGCGAGGACCAGTCCTAAGACTGACAATTGAGCGAGCACAGGAAAGCGACGTACTGCCATCGCTTCTGGCGGTGTATCATCAACAGTATCAATCATGTAATCAGTGTCATCGATCATAGAATTGTTTCGGTTTGTGCGTGATGGTCGAATTTCTCTAACGCATCCGTGATCCGGGCAAACTCAGGCATAGCGCTACTATTAGTTACCCCAAGATTAGAAAGTAACGCAGGAGTCACTGAAAACGTATACCCACTTCCCTTACCCACACTGTTACGTTCAACCAAGCCGCGTATTAAAAGATTGCGCAAAATAAACGATGAATTTACTCCGCGCACCCGGTCAATTTCACTGCGCGATACTGGTCCCCGGTATAACACAATGGCGAGTGTCTCCGCCCCCGCTTTCCCGATATCGTTTTTAACATCAGCTTTTCGAATCTGTTCGATAAAGGGTGCAAGTTCTGGAGCGGCTGCTAACACAATCTCGGAATCTGTTTCAATCAAGCGCGTCGCACCAACTAAAAGCCTATTTGCAAGGTGTTTTATAGCTACATCTAATTCTTCATTCGAGACAGAATAGATTTTAAGTAGGCTAGCTTTTTTCTGTGGGGCTGACTTATAAAAAAGCAGTCCTTCAATAAGAATATCTAAAGGCATTATATGTCTAGTGTACCATAGAATAATGCCGATAAAACAACGTATTTTAGACCTTTTCTGTTGACAACAGTATAATCCTCAACCATAATGCTTGACTTTATAATAATAGTATGTTAGTGTAGTACTTACCCGAGGCGCGGTGCCAACGGGTAGCGAGGAATTAATCAATGGATTCAAATTTTTCACCTGGTTCATATAACATGAACCCGTTGGCGGTAGAAAATGTATTGAACATCAACGATGGCGCTGGCGCGGACCTGGGGGTATCCTGCCCCGCGACCGATGTTGGTGGCCACGTTCATTGTTCAAGTTGAAGATCGGCGGCTGGCCACTTTGGCCAGATGACCAATGCGGTTGCTGGCGAGTCCTAAGGGACACGCACGGGCGAGAACTGCTTGGTCGTACTAACCAGAGAAAACTGGGAAAGAAAAAACAATAAGGTAGTGAGACACCTGAAACCAAAGACTCTCAAAATCCCGCACATGTGTTACATGTTGCGGGATTACTTTTTGAATTTATAGCGTATCTTCTATATTCAATTTCCTATATTCTATCTTCAATAGTACCGCGGTGTACTTCCTCTTTCTAACTCAATTTCAATATCATCAAACCGACCGAGTTGTGTCACCAGTACATTTCCTTGTTTAACTAATTCTAAAATTGCGAGAAAGCCCACAATGACCGTTTTATGTTCGGGAGCCTCAGCACGTAATTGCGAGAACTTTGTTTTAATTTGTGACTCGATTCGTTTTTGTAGATTACTCATCATTTCCTCGAGACTAATGGTTTGTTTTACCTTCACTTTAGGTTTAATTTCTTTTTTTGGGAGATTGTGAATTACGCTATTCATCGCTTCACGTAACGCATCTACCGTACAGTGCTCATCAGGAATAAACAAAGCTTCTTTTGGTGCAATAAACCGAGGACTATATAAGGGAGTCTGGCCAAATATAGAGGTAAGGTACTGTCCGGCTTCGCGATAGATTTGGTACTTACGCAAACGATCCTCAAGGTCATCAATTAATACCTCTTCTTCTTTGGTGAGTTCGAGGATTGGGAGGAGTGATTTTGATTTAATGAGTAACAAGGTGGCGGCTAATTGCACAAACTGAGCCGTGTGTGGGAGTGACTTCTCCTGCATCTCGCTCACCTGTTTAATATATTCGTCGGTTACTTCAGCAAGTGAAATATCATTAATAAGCAACTTGCGCTTTTCCACTAATTCAATCAGCAACTCCAAAGGCCCCTCAAAGACATTTGATTTGAATGAGAACGTTAGCGGTGTGGCCATGAGCGACATGTGCAAATAATACCATAATTAAAGAGCAGACATATTAATTGGAAATAATTTCTTATATTCACTTTGTAAATACAATATGTCATGAAATTTTTTAATAATAGGAAATGGAGCTAAGTATGGTTCACAATAAGACCGATAATCATCAACAGTCCAACCTAAATCAATATGAACAGAGTAGTCTTTTTCTTTTAGAGATAAGAAGTATAGATGTAAGTTTGGTTCAATTTTATCAATCGCTTTTACAAATTTAGATTCCATTGTTATACGTGCATCATATTCGTCGTATACAGTTTGAAGCATGTTGGCTAAATGTGCGGGGGCATTTTTTGTGATGGCAGCTTCGGCAATTTTTTCATTCTGTTCATGTTCTTTAGTTTTAGTTCGGGTGGTCATGTCCCCTACAAACGCTTCGGCCATATCGTGCCAGGTTGCGAGATGTCTGATGGTTTCTAAATTAAGTGGTTCTGTTTCAGCGATTAAGGGATAGAAATAATCAATTAAAATATGCATGCCGTATATATGCTCGGCAACTGATTCAGTTTCATCTTCAGTCCGGGTATGCGCCCAGCGCATGGTGTGTTTAAGTTCATAGTACGATATGAGTGTGTTGAGTTCATTAAGTACAAACTTCTCATCACTCATTATTTTTTCATTTATTTCCGGGATAGTCATACTGAGTTTATTAATACGTCTCAAGCCATTTGATTAACAACCGTACCGGTTCACCGGTGGCACCTTTCGCTAGTTTGTCACTGGGGATACTGTCCATTCGTGGTGCGATATCGAGGTGTGCCCACGGTACATTTTTTGGAGCAAAGGCATCAAGGAACATACCGCCTTCAATGGCTCCTCCCCATTTCGCAAAGTTAGTGGCGATGTTACTTATATCTGCTCGGGCACTTTTAAGTGGCGCTTTGTATTCGTCCCACAGTGGCAATGGCCACACTAAGTCGCCTGATTCTTCACCCAGGGTACGCAACGTTGTTTCTAAATTTGAATCTCGAGTCATGACCGCGCTTGCCTGTTGTCCGAGGGCTACTAAGGCTGCGCCCGTTAAGGTAGCAACATCCACGATAGCGCGAGGATTGAAGCGGGTACTGTAGGTCAGGGCGTCCGCGAGCACCAGACGTCCTTCGGCATCGGTATGCAATATTTCAACCGTAGTGCCTGATAATGACGTTACGATATCCCCCGCCCGCATACTACGACTACTAATAGCGTTTTCCGCGGCGGGAATAAGCGCAATTATATTTTTTTTGATTCCGAGTTTACTGGCAGCTACAATCGCCGCCATGACGCTACTCCCTCCAGACATATCCATGTGCATGTCATGCATCGCGCCTGACGGCTTTACGTTTAGTCCGCCGGTGTCATAGGTAATCCCCTTCCCTATTAGCACTAATGGTTTTTCGTCGTCTTTAATATTTTCCTGTTTCGTTTTACTTTTCCCTATTCCATTTTCAATATTCAATTTTCTTTTCCCCCAGTATTCCATCACAATAAATTGTGGTTCATTGTGTGATCCCTTCCCTACCGCTTCAACTAAATTGAGTTTTTGTTTTTTAATTTCAGCCAGGCCTAATACTTTTACAGTTACTTTTGTTCCCACGGC
>JAYSSH010000103.1:0-6630 GCA_043720635.1 Candidatus Kaiserbacteria bacterium | reverse complement strand
AAAAAAGAACGTCGCTCGTATCCGGCTATTGCACTCACTACCGATACTTCGGCTCTCACCTCTATTGGAAATGATTACGGGTTTGTACGGGTGTTCTCTCGGCAACTAGAAGGACTGGGTCGCGAGGGTGATCTTTTTATTGCGATAACAACCAGTGGTAATTCGGTAAATATTGTCCACGCTTGTTCAGAAGCTCGAAAACAAAATATGAAAATTATTGGTTTGCTCGGAAACGATGGGGGACTCGTGAAAGAATTTGTTGATGTGGCGCTTGTGGTCCCGAGTACTATAACCGCGCATATTCAAGAAATTCACCAACAAATTTATCACTCCTGGTGTAGTGCCGTTGACGAATTACATGGATAAAACACACATTAGTAAAAGTTTTGAAAAACTTTCGTCAATTCGGATTGGTGTCATTGGCGACGTTATGCTCGACACCTACACCTACGGGAAAGTTGAACGAATTTCGGCCGAGGCTCCTGTACCTGTGATTCGGATTGTGAATGAAATGTCGGTCCTTGGTGGGGCGGGGAATGTGTTAGGAAATCTGGCGACGGTGGGAATTCGCGCCTCTTTGATAAGTACGGTGGGAAACGATGCTGCGGGACAGACGGTTAAGGAGTTATTGGTTGCTCTCAAAGAAACACACGAAGAGCATTTGATAATTGTAGATCCCGCAAAACCTACAGTGACCAAAAAAAGAATAGTAGCGGGTAATCAACAGCTGCTTCGCATTGATACTGAAGATACCGCTGCGGTCGGTGAGCGGGTGACGTACCAGGTAGTAGCAAAATTAGAATCAGTACTCCAAGGTTTGGATGCTATTTGTATTTCTGATTATGGAAAAGGGTTTATTACAGCAAATTTAATGGAGATGATTTTAACCATTGCTGCCCGGCACAAGATTCCGGTAGTAGTAGATACCAAGCCAAAAAATATTTCCTATTTTTATAATTGTGCCCTGATTTCACCAAACGAAAGTGAGCTAATGGATATGACCCGTGAGGGTACCGTGGAAGAACGAGCTCAAACTTTGGCATCTAAAACTAAATCTAATATTCTGGTTACGTTGGGATCAAAAGGAGTGTACTATGCTGACGCGAACAATAGCGGTAACAACTTTAGTCTTCCATCGTTTGCGACTGATGTGCGCGATGTTTCAGGGGCGGGTGATACCGTCATTGCGTTTGCGGTGATTGGACTAGCTCTTGGTCTAACAATGTTAGAATCTGTAACACTTGCTAATTATGCGGCGGGTATTTCAGTTACTAAACCGCATACGGCAGTTGTTACCACTGAAGAATTATTAGCAGTATTATAAAGGTGTCTATCATGAAACTGGTCAGTCCTACTAAAAAAGTAATCTCACTCTCCCAAGCCGAAAAATTAGTTACCACGTACCAAGCAGAAGGGCAAAAGGTTGGAGTCATGTCAGGTTCTTTTGACATTATGGCCGGTATTCATTTTAAATCTCTTGAGCACGTCAGAAGTAAATGTGATGTTTTGGTGGTGCTTTTAAATAGTGACCTTTCTATTCGACTGTATAAAGGAAAGGCGAAGCCTATTTTGACTGGTTTGGAGCGCAGTTATATTCTCGGTCAGTCACCCTTTGTTACCCATATCGTCCTTATGGATGATGTAACGCCTGTGGCTATTTTGGGTAACTTAAAACCAGATATATTTTTTAATGTCAGTGAGTGGGGGGCAGATTGTATTGAACGAAAAACGGTAGAGTCGTATGGGGGTAAAATTATGAATTCTGATGTTCGAGTTGATTCTACTTGGAATACATCGACTTCAGAATTAATTGCCCGAATTGCTACCGCAGAGGAAATGAAAGTAGGTAAAGCGATTTTTCTTGATCGTGATGGTGTGATTAATGATAATAAAGCCGGGTATTTGTTTAAGTGGGAGGATATGGTATTTATGCCGCACCTTATTCCCGCGTTTAAAGCGTTTATAAAAGCGGGATACAAACTTATTATTATTACCAATCAATCAGGGATTGCGCGCGGGTACTACACTGAGAATCAGATGAATAGTCTGCATACAAAAATGAAGGCATATTTTAAAAAAGAGGGCGTTATCATTAGTGCTATTTACCATTGTCCGCATGGACCTGATGATGGGTGCGACTGTCGCAAGCCAGGTATCGGTATGCTGCTTAGCGCAGCTACTGAACAGAACCTTAATTTAAGTAAATCGTGGTTTATTGGTGATAGCGAAACCGATATTGAAGCCGGTCGATTTGCGAACGTGAAGACCGTCTACATTGGCGACGAGAAAACCTACCCTAGGGGTGCCTACCGTCCTAATTTTTTTGCCTCAACAATGAAAGCTGCGGCATCGTGTATACTACCCAAAAAATAACATGCAAATCTTTTCTCACATCAAAGCAGTCCAAACACATTACCGTCCGACTATAGTCGGTGCGGTAATTAAAACGTACTTGAGCATGCTCGTACGGAATCGTTTTATTAGTGCCTCTGCTTCCGGTACGGAACGAGTACTCGGGGCAACATTTGGTTATTCCAAGCGAGCGAGTTTGTATGGGATGTTTAAAGAAATTTTTATTGAACAAAATTATTATATTGAACCTACAGAAAAACCACTCATCATTATTGATTGTGGGACCAATATTGGAATGTCGCTTTTATACTTTCGGACCCAAGCTCCCAACGCTACGATTACCGCTTTTGAGCCGAATCCGCATACCTATAAAATTGTCCAAAGCAATGTAGATGATAATAATTTACAGGTGACCATTCATCCGGTTGGCTTAGGTAAAGTAAAAACTACCGCCACTTTTCACACTGATGCTCATGATCTCGCGTCACAAAGTGGAAGTACGACCGGGCACCTCGCCACCAAAAATTATGAAATGACGTCTTTCCCCGTATCAATTGGACCACTCTCGCCGTATATCACAGGACCAGTCGATATATTAAAGCTTGATGTGGAAGGTGCCGAAGGGGAGGTGCTCGAGGAGTTGTTTGAAAGTAATGTGCTTAAGCATATCAAACAAATTTTCATTGAGTACCATTATGATGGTGTTCACACGACGTACCCATTTGATGCGCTTTTGGGTACCTTAGAAAAAGGAGGGTTTACGTATGCCATTAATTCCCAGATAGAATTACCCTATGTAATTCCACAAGAAGCGATTTGTTTTTCCTATAAAATCGTTGCGTGGCGTAATGAGAAGTTGATTTCGGCTCGGTAGTATATGACAGCTCTCATGTTTCGTAGTTATGAGTATTTTGTAAAAAATTTTGGGCTTTTGCTTCGTTACGGAATTTCTGGTGGCTCGGGAGTTATTGCTAATCTTATTTTATTTACGTACCTGGTCGAGTATCTTAACATTGGGTATGTCTACGGTGCGGTGTTAGGTTTTGTCGCTGCGTACGTGGTTACGTTCTCAATGCATAAGTGGTGGACCTTTACTACTACTTCTCATACGCGCACCGTTACTCAGGGAATGTTATATCTCACTTCAGCGTTACTTGGACTGGGATTAACGATTCTGATATTACGGGGATTGATTGAAGGGTTAGGATTTTGGCCAGTATTGGCGCAATTTATTGCTCTTGGGATTGTTGCGGTTTTAAGTTTTATTTTTACTTCCCAGGTAACCTTTCATACTGAGGAGGAACGCTGGTTAAAATTTTCCAGTGCGACGGTACTCACCGTTCGTATTTTAAGTACCCAGCATAGATTTTGGCTCTCGTTACTTACACTTATGATGGTTGGTATTGCTAGTGTTCGTTTAGCCTTTATCTCGCTTACGGTTACTTCAGATACGCTTGGGTATGCGTCAACGGCGCAGCAATTGCTCGGACAGGACGTTATATTTAATGGTGCTCGGTACCTTAAACCATTAGCTCCGGCGGTTATCGCGGGACTCACTTCATTTGGAATTGATCCGGTATCTGGAGTATTAGTGCAATCAGTGTTGCTCTATTTTGCACTTGGTCTCGCAACCTACTGGTTTGGATTTGTGTTGTTTACAAAAAAATCAGCGGGATTTTTATGTGCTTTGTTCATAGTGGGCTCGTTCCCGATAGTAAAATATGGACTTGATTATTTAACGGAAACTGGGGCCTGGGCTTTATATTTTTTAAGTTTAGCGGGAATGGTTCTTTGGTATCGTCATCCCCATAGTTATTGGCATTGGTTTGTGGCAGTTACGCTCTTGGGGGGGTTGTTATGGAAAGAATATGCCGTTTTAGCGGGACTCACTTTTTTCTTGGTTATTTGTTTTCATAAGCGCGTTTCTATCCCCCATAAAGTTTTGGTGTTATTGCAGGTAGGGGCACTCACCCTTATTCCGTGGGTCATGTGGCAATATCATGTCTATACAACTTTTGCGTATAGTTATCTTGATTGGTTATATATTGGCTCCGCGCCTGAGGCGTACGCCACAATGTATACGGTACCGGCGGTTGTAAAAAGCACTTTTGTTTTACTGGGAGTAGGGTGGTTGTACGTGTTGTATGGGTTGTTTCAATGGAAGAAAATCACTCCGGAAATAAAATACTTTATTGATGCTATGGTACTGCCCGCTTTTGGGTTTCTGCTGTGGGGATATGTCTCCTCACGCTTGTTCTTTTCGCTTGTTCCTTTGGCTATTATATTTGCGACGATTGGTATTCTAAGTATAAAATCAAAACAGTTGCAATTCGCTATGGTACTATTTTATCTAATCACTAGTTTCGGATTAGTGTGGCTAAGCTATGTTCCTAATATTCGAGTTCTGATTGACACAATTACCTATGGCATTAAATAATCAATCTCCCCAAACTAAGCTCACAATCATTATTCCTGCCTATAATGAAAAGGCTACTATTGAATCGCTGCTCGAAAAAGTTGAGGCGGCCTTAGCTTCATATGCAACGCAAATTATTATTGTTGATGATGGTTCACGCGATGGCACACGAGACATTTTAAAAGAACATGAAGCCAGGCATACGATTGTATATCACCCGGAAAACCGTGGAAAAGGGGCTGCTATCCGTACGGGCTTAAGCGCCGCTTTAGGCTCGCACGTGGTCATTCAAGATGCTGATTTGGAATATGACCCCCAGGATCTCGTAGTAATGCTCGAGCATATGATACAAGAGGACTTGCCAGTGTTGTATGGATCGCGCAGCATTCATCGGGGGCGTAACAAAGAAGCGGGATTTAGTTTTTATTGGGGTGGGCAATTTTTAACGTTGCTCACCAATGTTCTCTATAATCAGCGGTTAACGGATGAGCCAACGTGTTACAAAATGTTTAAACATGAAGTCATTACGTCGCTCCCGTTAGTGTGTAACCGGTTTGAATTTTGTCCCGAAGTGACCGCGCGCGTTGCCAAGCAGGGAATCAAAATTAAAGAAATCCCCATCTCATATTATCCCCGCAGTATTGATGAAGGTAAAAAAATTAATTGGCGTGATGGAGTAGAGGCAATTCAAGTTCTTATTAAACAACGTTTTATTTCGTAATAGTATGGAAAATCGTCAATACGCCTTTGGAGTTGAAAAATATTCACTGCTGGATAACGTAATTTTTTATTTACGCAAACGACAAGTAGTAAAACGAATACCGGCTAACGTTTCGGTCGTAGCTGATTGTGGCTCAGGCTACGATTGCCGGCTTCTGACAACGTTACTTAACGATAAGGTGATAACCAAAGCTATAGCGATAGACACAGAATTTAAAAAAGAATTAGCGGCAATTCCCAATCTTACGCTTACTATTGCGAATCTAAACGGCCCAATTCCACTCCCTGATAGTTCAATTGATGGAGCCATGTCATTAGCGGTGCTTGAACACTTAGATGCGCCTGAGGTATTTTTGCGTGAGCTCCATAGGATTGTACGTCCTGGTGGGGTGGTTCTGTTGACTACTCCTGGACCAACAGCTAAACCGTTATTAGAATTTCTTGCCTTTAGGTTAGGAATTATTGATAAGCATGAAATAGCAGATCATAAACAATATTTTTCTTCAGAAATGTTACGTCAAGCATTTGTTGATGCAGGTTTCAGCGACGCTAATGTATCGCCCAAACGTTTTTTATTTGGTATGAATAATATTGTCATGGCTGTACGGTAACTATTTTATTTAAATAAAATAGTTCTCATCTTTTTATAAAGAGGGTAGAATTTATTTTGGTGGTGGTTCAGGTATACTGGTGGTAATGAAACGTTCTTTTGATGTGGCTACGAGTGATGCAAGCGAAAGACAGCTTGAAACGCTGGATTATGTTTTAGCTGAAGCTGATCAGTCAAAAAAGAAACGGGACCAAGGTCCTAAAGTTTCAGTTAATGAAGCGAGACACGGTGAAGCTCATTTTGAAATGGCGTCAACGCGTGAGACGACACGACTACTCTTTATTTCTCAAGATACGTCATTACTTAATCAAACAACTCAAAGTCTCGATGGGTACCTAAACTTACGCGACGTCTTTGATGAGGTGCATATTTTTATATTGCAACGGGGAAGAGCGGCTCGTAATCCAGTGTTGCGGGTGGCGGATAATGTTTGGATGTATGTCGTGGCCGCACCGTCGAGTCTGACGCTTCTTTTAGAAGCTAAAAAAGCGATTACTCAGCAATTAGAATTTGCGGATGGGTTTCGGGCTGA
>JAYSSH010000102.1:0-2651 GCA_043720635.1 Candidatus Kaiserbacteria bacterium | reverse complement strand
TGGCGGCAATTTTTGTATCTCGGTGGTGGTGGGGGAATGGCAGTGGTTCTGATTTTAACGTTACCTTTTTTCTTAGCAATTATCCCCGCGTTTTTAGTTGGCCTATTTACGGCCGCTTTGGCATTTTATCCTGTAAATAATCGTCCATTTTCACACTTTCTTGAAGCAATGTATAACCACTATAGACGTAAACGCCTTTACCTTTGGCAACAAACTCGTGAAATTGTGCATAAAGAATCCTTTACCCCCACGACTACTATTCGTAATCCTATTATGCTCAACCCTGCCCATAATCAAAAAAAGGATATTACGTCTCTGGCTCGCAGACTAGAACTTAAAGCAATGGAAAAGAAAGATTTGTAATTTATGGCCACCAATAACACCGCAGCAACTCAAGATTTTGTTTCAATTCGTGATATTCGCGATGGTATTGTAATACTTAAATCTGGACAAATTTGTAAAGTATTACTCGCTTCATCAGTTAACTTTGCATTAAAATCACAAGACGAACAACGGGCAATATTGTTTCAATTTCAAAACTTTCTTAATACCATTGATTTTTCACTACAAATTTACGTACAATCACGGCGATTAAACATTGAACCCTATCTAGCTATGCTCGCAGAGAGGCAAGGGAGTCAGGACAATGATTTAATGAAGGTACAATTACGTGAATACATAGAATTTATTCGTAGCTTTACGGTTGAAGTAGATGTGATGAGCAAAAACTTTTTTGTAATTGTTCCCTATACTCCTAATAAAATTAATATTACGCAAGGATTTAAAGGTATTTTAAACCAAGGTCGCGCTGGACTGCAAAACGAAGCGACATTAGAAGAGCAACGTCTACAACTCGAACAACGACAAGCGGTTGTAGAACAAGGACTTAATCGGATGGGAGTACGGACGATTGCTTTGCAAACTGATGAATTAGTTGAACTGTTTTATCACATATACAATCCCGGCGATATCACAGGCTCAGCTCCTACGATACAATAACAATACCTATGGGACTTCTAGATAACTTACGACCAAAAAAACTTGATGAAAACCAAACCGCCATTAGCGAAAGTCTTTTGACATTGGCTGACGTTATTGCCCCGTCTGCCGTCAGTATTAAACCGGGAAGCATCAGTATTAGTGGTACCTCCGCCCGAGTATTTTATGCCGTCTCATACCCTCGGTTTTTAAACGACGGGTGGCTAGAACCCGTACTCAATATGGAGAAGGAACTTGATGTGACCATTGTTATTCATCCCATCAGCACTGCTGAGACTTTAAAGAAATTTCAAAAAAAGGTAGCTGAGGTACAAAGTCAAATTAATATAAGGGCACAACGTGGAGAAGTGCGTGACCCACAACTTGAAGCGGCCTATCGAAACCTGGAGGATCTACGCGATAAGCTCCAACAGGCAGAAGAAAAGCTTTTCGATGTGGGCTTGTATATTGCAGTCTATGGTGAAGATGATGCAAAACTAAATAAAGTAGAAAACGATATTAAAGGAATTCTTGATTCTAAATTAATCTACATTAAACCAGCCCTTTTCCGTCAAGAGCCTGGTATTCAAAGTATTATCCCAACCGCCACTGACGAACTGATGACTCATAGTAAATTTAACTCGTCACCATTATCGAGTTTCTTTCCGTTTACTTCCTTTGACCTCACCTCAGACACCGGAATTTTATACGGTATTAACCGACACAACAGTTCACTGGTACTGTTTGATCGCTTTGGTCTCACTAACTACAACTCAGTAACCTTTGCCACTTCAGGAGCAGGAAAATCCTATAGTATTAAACTAGAGATCTTACGTTCACTTATGTTTGGATCTGAAGTGATTGTGATTGACCCAGAACGTGAATATGAGTATCTGGCCGAGGCTACCGGTGGACGATTTTTTAATATTTCGCTGTCTTCAAAACACCACATTAACCCCTTTGACCTACCACCACCCGGAGATGATGAAGAGCCAGCTGATGTTCTGCGATCACAAATTGTTCATTTAATTGGTTTATTTAAACTCATGTTGGGCGGACTCGCTCCAGAAGAGGAGACAATCATCGATTTAGCTATTCGCGAAACCTACGCTTTGAAAGATATTACTGAACAAAGTAACTTTAAAGACCTAGAACCACCACTGCTGTCCGATTTTGAAATGGTGTTAGCGGGTATGAACGGGAGCGCTTCACTGATTAGTCGATTACAGAAATACACCTCAGGTACCTGGTCTGGATTCATGAATCATCCAACTAACGTTGATATTCAACAGAAATTTGTGGTGTTTTCACTGCGCGATATGGAAGACGAACTTAAAACTATTGCGATGTTTATTGTGACTAATTATATCTGGTCAGCCATCCGTAGACGGTTAGTTAAACGACTGCTCGTCATTGATGAGGCCTGGTGGATGATGAAATCTGAAGATACGGCCTCATTCCTCTTTAGTCTAGCCAAACGAGGACGTAAGTACTTTTTAGGTATTGCTACCATTACCCAGGACGTAGACGATTTCTTGCGCTCACCGTATGGGGTACCGATGATAACAAACTCGTCGCTTCAGTTTTTAATGAAACAAACTACCAACTACTCGAGCAGCAGTATCAACGGCGGTAAGTAAATAAGAAGTCTCCACTTGAAGTGACAGTCCAAG
>JAYSSH010000101.1:0-20199 GCA_043720635.1 Candidatus Kaiserbacteria bacterium | reverse complement strand
GTAAAAAACCCCTCATTGAAATTAGCATGTCTGATATCGTGATGGAATTTTCACGTTCCGGTGGCGCAGGCGGGCAGAACGTTAACAAAGTGGAGACTGCAGTACGGTTGGTGCATGTGCCGACCGGACTTGAAGTTCGCAGTCAAAGTGAACGCTCTCAGCTTAAAAACCGTGAAAAAGCGATGAGTATTTTAACTGCCAAACTTGAGTCCCTGCATAATGAAACGGAAGCCAAAGCTCATGCGAGCGAACGAAAAGACCAAATTGGTACTGGTGACCGGTCAGAGAAGATTCGTACTTATAATTACCCCCAAAACCGCATTACCGACCATAGAATTAAGGTTTCTTGGCACAATATCGAAGGTATTGTGGGAGAGGGTAAACTTGATGTTGTGATTGAGAGTTTGCAAACCGTTGCGACGAGTGGGGAAGTGACGGATGCGGTTGCAGATTAATGCGCTGCGTGGTACGATTGCGCAGCTCTCGTAACTTCGAGCGAATTTACTATAATATGTCTACACCAACTACTAATAACTTAATTGAACGCCTCTTTTCGGCTGGAGCCCACTTCGGTTTCAAGAAAAGTCGCCGTCACCCAACCGTGACCTCGTACCTCTTTACTTCAAAAGATGGTAACGATATTTTTGACCTTGAACAAAGCGCATCATTAATTGAAGCGGCAGCAGCAGTACTAAACGAAGCAGGGAAGAACGGTAAGAACGTGGTTTTTGTGGGTACTAAAGACGAGGTGTCTCGTTTAGTCCAAACAACAGCTGAATCAATAGCAATGCCGTACGTAACTAATCGTTGGATTGGTGGTATGTTGACTAACTGGTCAGAAATCAAAAAGCGTATCATGCGACTTGAATCACTAACTACTGAACGCGAATCAGGTGAACTTGATCGCAAGTATACCAAGAAAGAACGAGTAATGATTACTCGTGAAGTAGACAAGCTCAACTTCAACTTTGCGGGAATTAAAAATCTGACTCGTACTCCTGATCTGATGGTGGTAGTAGACCCACGTCATGATTTTATTGCTGTCCAAGAAGCGACTGATATCCGTATTCCGGTAATCGCTTTGATGAGTTCAGACTGTGATGCAGCCAAAATCACCCACCCAATATTTGTTAACGACGCACTGCAATCAAGTGTATCTGTAGTCTTAGGAGAACTTGCAAAAGCGTATACAGACGGGAAAGCACAATTTGTACCAAAGCCAGTCGCACCACGTACTCCCGTTGCAACTGATTCACGCGCTCGTCGTCCACGTCCAGTTTCTGCGTAAGCATTGACTGACGATTGGTTTGTTCATTATCACGTTCTAACTTTTTTATTTTGTATGGAAATTTCATCAACTCAACTTAAACAACTTCGCGACCAAACAGGTATTTCGGTTATGCAGTGTAAAAAAGCTCTTGAAGAAGCAGGAGGTGACATGGATAAAGCGATCATTATCTTAAAGAAAAAGCGGAGTGAAGCGGCTGACAAAAAATCAGACCGTGAACTCGCTGCGGGAACTATTGGATCATACGTTCACAACACTAATGAAGTGTCTGCCATGGTAGTGCTTGCTTGTGAGACAGACTTTGTATCAAAAAATGAAGAATTCGTGGCGTTAGCTCGTGATATTGCGATGCACGTTGCCGCTACTGATCCAAAATACATTGCCAAATCAGAAATCGACGAAACTATTTTAGCTAAAGCCACTGAAGTATTCACCGCAGAAATTGGAGATAAGCCAGAAGAAATGCGCGTCAAGATTCTTGAAGGCAAGATGGCTTCATACTTTAAAGAACAGATTCTCTTGGAACAAGATTTTATCAAAAATCCAGAAACTACTATTGGTGAAATGATTAATGGTGCTATTCAAAAATTTGGGGAAAACGTCTCTATTGCGCGAATATCACGTTTGTCGGTAAAATAGATCCACTATGTTAGTGGCGCTTACAGTAGCTTCGATTAGTTTTGCGCTTTTTATCGTGTGTATCTTGGTATTTTCACGCGAGCAACACACACAAAAGCGAATTTTTTTGCCGGGTATTCGCCAAGCTCTTGATCGGCTATTACTGTCCCTGTCACAATCCATTCAAAACGGTATTACCTACATTGGTAAATATATTATTAAATTATCCTGGTACTACAGTCTCCATGCTTTTCTCCGTTTAATATTACAATTCCTAGCCGGCGTGTATTATTTTGTAGAAAAAATGCTTCATAACAACCGTGACCGAGCCCGTAAAATTCGCCAAGACCGCAAACGACATTCCATCTCCCATCTGGGCATCCTGGTAGATCATCAGACCGTCAATAAATTATCCGAGGAGCAAAAGAAGAAGCTGAAAGAGAAGTCCTTAAATCAAAAATAGGGAGAGGCTAATAACCAATTTGCATTTTTTCTACAAAAAGGCATAATAGCAACACTCTGATTAATCAAAGTAACCAGCCAGCACAGCTCCAGTCGGTAGAGGTGAGAAAGAGTCCAAACTCTTTCGAACCACTTGTCTCAAGTGAGTTGCATGGTAAAGCGAAGGATGAAAGTCCAGAAGAAAGAAAAATCAAATACGCCATCTTAGCTCAGTCGGTAGAGCAACTCACTTGTAATGAGTAGGTCGTCAGTTCGAATCTGACAGATGGCTCCGAGCGAGAGAAGTGGAGAAGGGAGCGAAGCGGGAAACCAACAAAAAATACCTTTCGGAAAGTTAACGTTCCGAAAGGTATTTTTTGTTGGTTTTGCCGGACTCTGTCCGGCCTTCTCCATTTCCGAGCGAGGCCATGCTGTATGCTCTGCATACAGATGGCTTTCACTAACTTAAATATTTTTCATCCTCCAACTCCTGCCGTTACCTTTATTTAAATTTCTGAAATGAGGCGTAAGTGAGTGGCAGTTAGGGCAAAGTAGTCTTAGGTTATTGATATGGTTATTTCTTGAGTTACCATCGATATGGTCAACCTCAAGCGGAACTTTGTTAGTTAAACTGTGTACTTTATCCCAACCACAGATACTGCATTTTTCGCCACCAGTTTTGATTAGATACTTTTTTAGATACTTCGAAACATTTTTAGTTTCTAAAATAGGTTGTCCATTTTTACAATCACGGAGCCATTGTTTAATTACCTCCTCGTACTGTAAATCCTTCTGACACTGATTAGAACAGTAAATTTTTTGTCTGTTAGTTAACTCCTTCGAACATAGTAGGCAGGTACTCATTACGTTAATGATACCATAAGTGACACAAGCGATGGTTGTGTTATTTTACAAACCCCCATAACCCCTATACCATATACTCATGTCTGTGAAAATAACCTATTTCGTTCCCGGTACGACCGTCGATAATGAACAACAGCTATCCTCAGGCTGGAATGATGTTGAACTGTCAGAGGAGGGAATTACCCAGTCTTGGGAACTATCTGAATTAACCGACCAGCTGCAATTTGACGCGGTGTTCTGTTCTGATTTAAAACGAGCGGTCGATTCAGCAGAGATTGCCTGGGGTGGCAAATACCCGATTATGCAGGATAAACGGTTGCGCGAGTGTAATTATGGCGATCTTAATGGGAAGGCGTCAGATATAGTCGAACCGATGCAACAAAAATCTATAACAGACCCGATGCCTAATGGTGAAAGTTATGAAATGGTTAAAGAGCGGATTGCCAGTTTTTTGAGCCATCTCAAGACAAATCATGATGGAAAGCATATTGCCATTGTGGCTCATAAGGCTCCACAGCTCGCTTTAGATGTGTTGCTAAAAGGGATGACGTGGGAAGAAGCCTTTGCTAACGATTGGCGCAAAACTAAAGCGTGGAAGCCAGGTTGGGAGTATATTGTAAACTAATAGTCGACCACATTTAGTCCAAACCACTACTTTTTTTCCTCGACCAATCGGGGTATACTGATAGAATATTTATGGAGGATCCATCACATTTATTGCCCTATGCCCGCCGGTCAGACTTTCATGTCGGACGCGCTACAGAACTCACTGGAAAGCGATATATAATTTATCGTATTTTTGAAATACTTCCTGGTTTAGCTTCTTGGTCAACTTTAATCGGTGTAATCTTGATGTCGATTTATTTTCCATTTATCGCTGCATATTTCATTATCGCCTTTGCCTTATTTTGGGTACTAAAAACTGGCTTCTTGTCCTACCACTTGCGCTACAACTGGAAACGGCTGCAACACCATATTAAACTCGACTGGGAGGTACTGGTGGCTCCAATGGACTATAAAGATTTGTATCAAGTAATTATATTGCCGTTTTATACTGAACCGGAATCAGTGATTGAAGCGACGCTCGCTTCACTAGGGAGTACCAAGTATGACAAGAGTAAATTAATCGTGGTATTAGCGAGTGAAGAACGAGCGGGTGAATATGCACAAAATATTGTCGCTTCTATGACGGCTAAATGGGGTACCGTGTTTGGATCGTTTTTAACTACCGTACACCCGATGAACGTACCGGGTGAAATGGCCGGGAAAGGCTCAAACGCTGCCTACGCCGCTGAAGAAGTACGCACCAAGATCCTCGACCCACAAGGGATTTCTTACGCCAAAACCCTGGTATCAATTTTTGATATTGATACGGTGTTGTATCCCGATTATTTTAACTGTCTTGTATGGCATTTTATTAAAGCGGAGAATCCACTTAAATCTTCATTCCAACCTGTACCAATTTTTAATAACAACATGTGGGAGGCTCCAGCCTTAGCACGCGTGGTCGCGATGAGTAGTACCTTCTGGGAAATGGTGCAACAAGAACGACCAGAACGGATGGCTACTTTCTCGTCTCACTCAGTGAGTTTCCAAGCTCTCTATGAAGTGGGGTACTGGCAAAAGAATATGGTGAGTGAGGATTCACGTATTTACTGGAATTTAATGATTGCCAATGATGGTAAGTACGATGTGATTCCACTGTCATACCCCGTATCAATGGATGCGAACGCCGCGCCAACCTTATGGCGTACCATTGTGCAAATATATAAACAGCACCGTCGCTGGACGTATGGTGTTGAGAATTTTTGTTACATTTTGTACCACTTCCTCAATCAACCAAAAATTCCCCGACGGACACGTATCAAAATTGCCTTACAACAAGCGGAAGGATATTGGTCACTGGTGACTAACCCGATCATGTTATTTATTTTGGGCTGGGCGCCGATTTTCCTGGGGAGTGCAGAATTTCACCAAACAGTATTGTCATACAACCTACCGATCGTTGTGCGAGACCTTCTTATCCTTGCGATGTTTGGATTGGTAATTTCATCAATTATTTCACTCTCCCTCATTCCACCGCGCCCGAGTGACAAGAGTCGCTTGCGATACATTGTGATGGCTTTGCAATGGTTCTTGGTGCCAGCGACGATGATTTTCTTTAGCGCTATCCCAGGGCTCGATTCACAAACCCGGTTAATGTTTGGTCGTTACATGGGATTCTGGGTGACACCGAAAGTTCGTAGTTAATTTTTTATCTGTATGCACCCAATGCTTAAATCAAATATTCCGACCGTTCAACCCTTGCCACGCGCCCGCCGGCGGTTTGTATTCCTCACCCTGTTCTTCTTTTTTGTGTTTGCAGTTCCCGTATTTGTGTTTTATGCAACTGGCTATCGTTATAATTTCTTTGATGCTAACGCTACTATCACGGCAACGGGAGGTTTGTATATTACAGTAGGTGGCGAGGAAGGGGACGTGTATTTAAATGAAACTGCTGTGCGTGACATGCGGGTGTTTCGTAGCGCTATTTATATTCAAAACCTCACTCCCGGCATGCAACGTGTCCACGTGCAGGCTCCCGGGTTACACACTTGGGTGAAAGACCTCCCCGTGTATCCGTACATAGTGACAGAAGCGGAATCATTTGCTTTGCCGATTGTTCCCCATGTGCGGCCAATTACTAAGTACCTGACTGCTACGGGCACAATGGTCTATACTGGCGTGGCATCGGGAACTAAATTATTCGCAGGAGTTTCAACTACTGAACCTTTTATTACCGCTACTAGTTCTGCCACCACTACCTTGGCGCGTAATGCAGAATATGATTTTGTTAACGCCTTGTTTGCCACCACAACTGCTACCTCAACGTTACTTAATCGTGTAGTTGGGGAAGTAACCAGTGCTTTAGCGCGCAATAATGATAATGCTGCCACTACAACCACAAGTGCCACCACCACTAAAATTTCTGATGGCCTAGTATTAAGTGAGCGTGACGGAGATATATATGTTACGTATCAAGGTCCCAAAAATGATATTCCGTATTACTTCTGCGTACAAAACGCACCGCTCGCTTCAACGAGTGCTTTGTACGGTAATCATGTGATGGTAAGTGTAGCGTCAGCAATGGCGGCTGAACCAGTACCACAAAACGCCCTTGAGCCTACACAAAGGACTTGTCGCAGTGCAATTAAAATTGATCGACAATGGCAAACAGTTCTTGATTTTGATTTCTTCCCGAGTACTACTGATTTAATTGTGTTACATCGTGCCGATGGTGTGTCTGTTGTTGAGGTGGACGACAGAGCCTGGCAAAATACGCAGATGCTCTATACCAAACCTGTTGATGAATTAGTAATTAATAACGGTCGTTTATATGCACGGACGGGCGATATTGTATTTGAACTTTTAACTGAGTTGCCGACACTGTAATTATATTTACATGAACGTTTCTGGACACAAACATCCGCTCTCACACATGATCGTAGAAATTAATCAGATTTTTGCTGATCTTGGTTTTGTGTTTGCTGAAGGTCCTGAAGCAGAAACTGAAGCCTATAATTTTGATCGTTTAAATATTAAAAAAGATCACCCAGCTCGTGACATGCAAGATACGTTTTGGTTGCGTGATGTTGATGTGACAGAGCCTACTGTACTTCGTACACAAACTTCTCCCGTCCAAGTGCGCTTTATGGAATCCCATACACCACCGATGCGGATGATCTGTCCCGGCAAGGTATTTCGTAATGAAGCGACTGATGCTACCCACGAAGCTCAATTTTACCAACTAGAAGGATTGTATATTGATACGGGTGTACATATGGGTCATCTCAAAGGCACAATCGAATATTTCTTTTCTAAATTTTTTAGTGGGGAAGTAGAAGTGCGTTTTCGTCCAAGTTTTTTTCCGTTTGTGGAGCCAGGACTTGAAGTAGATATGATGCTTAAAGGGGGAGATAGTAAGTTGGCGAACAGATGGATTGAAGTGATGGGAGCCGGTATGATTCACCCGAATGTACTGCAAGGTGCTGGTATCGATCCTGCCAAATTCTCAGGCTTTGCCTTTGGCGTAGGGATTGATAGATTGGCAGTAATGAAATATGGTATTGATGATATCCGTCATATGTACAGTGGGGACGCAAGATTTGTAAATCAATTTTAATGAATATGAAATATGGAAAATGGAATAGAGAAAATTGAAGATACGGAAAGTATAAACAAAGATATTTCTGCTGCGCAAAAAGAAGTATTCAAAATGAGAGTAATTGATTTCTCTGTGATGGTAATGAAAGCTTCACAAAAGCTAAGAAAGGATCCGGTACTTTGGCCAATTTGTGATCAATTAGGCCGGAGTAGTTCATCAATTGGTGCAAATATAAATGAAGCACAAGGTGCAAATTCACGAAAAGATTTTGCTAATTACTTTCAAATTGCTCTAAAATCTGCTCGTGAGACTCGATATTGGATACAAGTTATTGAACGCTACGATGTAAAAAATAACGAAATGAAACATCTTTATGATGAGAATGAACACCTCATCAATATTCTACAAGCTTCAATTAAGACCTTGCGGGCAAGTTTGTAATATCTCCAATTTCCTATATCCTATATCCTATATTCTTTATGGTCCAAAAATTTTCTTATAATTGGTTGTGTGAATACTTACCTGAGCCGAAGCCTTCGGTTGAGGTCATTGCTGACGCGCTTACAAAGCATGCATTTGAAGTAGAAGAGACTTTCGGCCAAGGTGATGAGGCAGTTATTGAACTAAAAATTCTTCCAGACCGAGGTTCAGATTGTTTGTCTCATCGGGGAATTGCTCGTGAGTTGTGTACAATATTAAATACGGAGATACAAAACGATCCCCTTTATGCATCTGTACATTTACCGGCAACTTCTGAGATTGCAGTATCAATTGAAGACACAAAATCGTGTCCTCGATTTACTGCGAGTTTAGTTCGCGGAGTAAAAGTCGGTCCCTCACCGGAGTGGTTACAAAAAAGATTACAATCAATCGGTGTTCGCTCAATCAATAACATTGTGGACGCGACTAACTACGTCATGTTTGATATGGGTCAACCAATTCATGCGTATGACGCGACTAAGTTTCCGCAAACAGCTGGGGTGTGGAATTTTGTGGTCCGCCAAGCGACAGCTGGGGAACAAGTAAGCCTCTTAGCTGAAGGTGGTAAAACTGAGGACCGGATTGTTACCTTAAAAGGTGGTGAATTATTAATTGTCGATGGTACTTCAAATACTGCGGTGGGTCTCGCGGGGGTTAAAGGGGGAAGGTTTGCGGGGATAGACGAACATACCACAGACATTATTATTGAAGCAGCTCATTTCGAACCAGGTCTTACCCGGCGGACGGCGCGTGGACTCGGGATAATAATTGATGCGAGTAAGCGATTTGAAAATGAACCAAGTAGAGCCTTGCCCCCGCTTTCGCAACAAAACATTGTTGATTTAATTATAAAAATTGCCGGCGGTGAAGCGTGTGGAATGCTTGATGTCTATCCCAATGAAAAATCACCTAAGCCAGTAGTAGTGAATCCGTCACATGTAAAAGCATTGTTAGGAATAGATATCAGTACGAATGAAATGATTACTATCCTCAAGCGGGGAGGAATTTCAGTTGCCGTTACTGATGACGTGTTTGTATGTACGGGGCCAATCGCACGAACTGATTTAAATATTGAAGCTGATTTTATCGAAGAAGTAGGACGGGTATATGGATACCATCACGTGGTATCAGTGGTGCCAGAGTCAGTACCGCTTCCGGAGTGGAATACTCGACACATTTACTGCGAACAATTTCGCGAAGCCTTAGTAAACTTAGGGTTTACAGAAATCATCACTACCACGTTCCGTAACAACGATGAGATAGGTTTGCAATCATCAATGGCAAGCGACAAATGTTTCTTGCGTTCAGAGTTAACTTCAAGTTTGGCTGACGCCCTCACGAAGAATGCTCCGTTTACTGATTTGCTCGGCACTAGTGATACCAAGCTTTTTGAAATTGGTACAGTTTTTACGCGTGAAAACAAAGTTGTAGCTGAGCACTATTCACTTGCCCTTGGGGTACGGTTAAAAACAGCCGGCTACACAGGGAAAGAGGACGCGATCCTGACAAAAATAATAACTGATTTAGAATCTTCGCTTGGTATGAAACTGCCGTTTGTTAGTAAAGCGGGTGTGGCCGAGCTCAATCTTTCTGAATTAATTAATACCTTGCCTACAAAATCTGCTTACAAAATTGTACCCCCGGCAATTGATAGTACCTACGCACCGTTCTCAATCTACCCATCAATAACCCGCGACATCGCACTCTGGGTGCCTGAGGGCACAAATGTAGATACCGTCGCCCATATCATTCGTGATGAAGCAGGTCCGTTGTGTGTTCGTTTGACGCATATGGATACTTTCACTAAAGAGGGCAGAACCAGTCTGGCGTTCAGGCTTGTATTCCAAAGCAAACAAAAAACCCTCGCCGCAAGCGAAGTAGATACACCGATGGGTGTGGTCTACTCCGCTTGCTCGAAGGCAGGGTTTGAAGTCAGATAATTAGTCATTGATCTTATCCACCAAAAGTTCGTACTTGGGAAATTTAGGTAAAAATTCACTGATACGCGCAATATATTTTTCAGCTTCAGCCTTTGCCTGCTCAACACTCTCAAACGAAGCAAAAGAATAACTTTTGTTTGATAGTATGTTGGCCGTAATAGCCAGCTCTCCAGTTTTTTTCTGGCGCGCAAATCTCCGTGTCGATCCATCCGGGTGTACAAGTACGACTTTGAAAGTGTCCATGGATTCCTCCTTACAGATGTTTGATAGCTACAGTGAGGCGTGGATGTAAATTTACCAGTCGCTGCATGTGCTCCATTGCATGAGGAGTATCGAGTATAGTACCTAGGTCCGTTGCAGTTACAAACCAATCTTCCGGGTTTAAAAACTGCACAAACCCTGATACGTGGTGGTCCTTGTCGTCACGGATTTTAATGATACCGTCGGCCCACAAAAGTGCTTTACTATTCATCGTTACTTATCTCCTATGTATGCTTTCTGTGGCTAAGCTATCATGATTACGTTGGGTTCACAAGCAAACAAAAAACCCTCGCCGCAAGCGAAGTAGACGCAGAGATGACTGCTGTCTGCAACGCCTGCAACGAGAGCGGTTGGGATGTTAGGTAGATCGCTAGTATTTATCATGAACTTCATGTCTGGAGCGGCATCAGCTCATAGATTTTGAGTCGACCCTGCCCGAAGAGTGTATTTGCTATTTTGAGCATCCTTGCATCTTCACGAGTTATAAGTCGCGGAGTTTCATAAATTGAAAATTCACGTCTCAAAACTACACGCTTAAACCATCCAGAGTGTCCAAACCACCCACTATCTGGAGATTCATCCAAATATACAGCCACTGCCTCTTTGTGCGGTCTTGCGATTTGTCCCTGAACCATTTCATATTTCCTCCATAACCATTTCTACCCCTAAAATACCACGCTTTCCACAAGCAAACAAGGTGAAAATTTGTTATACTAACCAGTATTATTATTTACGGAATTGCACACCATGGCTGACAAAAAAGCACCAAAGAAAGCTACCTACGACGCCTCATCCATCTCGGTACTTGAGGGTCTCGATCCAGTACGAAAACGACCGGGGATGTACATTGGGACCACTGGTCCTGAAGGATTCCATCACTTGATTTGGGAAGTGTTCGATAACTCACGCGATGAAGCGATGGGTGGTTTTGCTAATCGCGTTGAAGTAGCACTCTTGCCGGGTGGGTACGTGCGCGTGGTAGACAACGGTCGGGGTATCCCGGTTGATGTGCACAAACAAACCGGAGTATCTGCACTCGAAACTATTCTCACGGTACTGCACGCTGGTGGAAAATTTGGAGGGGAAGATAGTGGCTACAAGGTGTCAGGTGGTCTGCACGGGGTAGGAGTGTCCGTAATGAATGCGCTTTCGACCCACGTGATAGTTGAGGTGCATCGCGATGGAGGACATTACATCCAAGAGTACGCTATCGGTGTGCCAAAATACAAAGTCAAAAAAGTTGGTCCGTCAAAAATGCAGGGCACGGTGGTAACTTTTCAAGGGGACGCCAGTATTTTCCCGGATACTAATTACGACTTTAAAAAAATCGTGACTCATTTGCGTCAACAAGCGTACTTGGTAAAAGCGATGCAGTTGTCTGTTGTTGATGCGCGTCTTGCTATTGGGGAAGAGGCAGCGAAACACGCAACTGCCGATAAAGCCGTTCCAAAATTTCTTGAAGGTCTGCGCGGGAAGCAATATCTTAGTGATGAGAAACTTGAAGTACCTCATCAACATTTTTATTTTGAGGGCGGTCTAAGGTCACTCGTTGCTTTTAACAACCAGTATCAAAAACCGGTTCATAAAAATATTTTCTACGTTGAGAAAAATGACTACGACAAAATGGTGTTATCAGTTGAAGTGGCGTTGCAGTACGTGGACGACATCTCCGCGCGTATCTCAGCCTTTGCGAACAACATCTATAACCCTGAACATGGTACACACATAACCGGTTTTAAAACTGCCTTAACTCGTACCTTGAATAACTACGCCAAGAAAAATAATTTCTTTAGCGTTAAAGACAAAGATGCTGGCTTTACGGGTGATGACGTACTTGAAGGTATCACTGCCGTCGTTTCGGTAAAGATGCCCGAGATTCAATTTGAAGGACAAACGAAAGCGAAGCTCGGTTCGGTAGAAGCGCGTGGGGCGGTGGAAACAGTATTTGGTGAAGCGTTTAACATGTACCTTGAAGAGAATCCAGATGACGCTAAAGCTATCATCAATAAAGTGGTCATTGCGGTAAAAGCTCGCAAGGCAGCCAAAGCTGCTAAGGACAGTGTATTGCGTAAAGGCATGCTGGAAGGGATGTCTCTCCCAGGTAAGCTCGCTGACTGTCAAAGTAAGAAGGCGTCAGACTCCGAACTGTTTATAGTTGAAGGAGATTCCGCCGGCGGATGTTTTTCTGGTGAAACTGAGATTGCGCTGTTAGATGGTAGAAATGTATCGCTTAAAGATATAGTTGCGGAATATAACCAGGGCAAGAAAAATTATTGCTACACTATTGATAACAATGGCAAAGTAGCCGTAGGGGAAGTATTGCATCCGCGTATTACAAAACATTCGGCCAACGTTGTAAAAGTCACGCTAGATAATGAAGCTGCCATTGTGTGTACACCGGATCATAAATTTATGTTACGTGACGGTACGTACCAGGAAGCAAAGGATCTTACTGCAGGAAGTTCATTAATGCCTCTCTACCGACAACATTCCAAATTAGGAGGTAAAATTACAATTGAAAATTATGAAATGGTATTTGATCCTTCTGAAAACTATTGGCGTTTTACACATTTAATCTCTGACTGTTTTAATCAAAATAGAGGGCATTATGAAAAAAAAGACGGTGACCATATTCACCATCGTGACTTCAATAAGCATAATAATAATCCCGACAACCTAGCATCACTGTCTAAAGAGTCGCATCTACGATTGCATCGTGAGCATATAGCTTTAACCTTACATACAGAACAAGCAAAAGAAAAAGCTAGGGTAGCTCACCGAGATCCTGTATATAGAGAGAAAATTAGTAAGATTATGTCCGCTCCAGAGATGAAGGTGATGCTTTCAAAGCGGGCTAAAAAACAGTGGGAAAATCCGGAGTATAAAGAATTCATGGTTGATAAATTTTTAGAGTTCTATAATTCTAATGAGGAATATCGAAATGAATCGAACGAACGATTAAACAAGGCACAACAAAAGTACTGGAGTGATGACAAAAACCGTCAGGCACAATCAAATCGCGTGCGGGACTTTTTTGAGAAAAATCCACAACTTAAGACCGAACTCAGTGTTCTTGCTAGCAAGCAGTGGCAAGATGAGATCCTTAAAGCTTGGCGAAGTGATACTACACGAGACCAGTGGACAGATGAATTCCGCTTAAAACGTAAACAAGCATACAATCAAACGTATTTAACTAAGATGCTCTCGGTATTGCACATGATCTATGAAGAAACTGGATTTGTCGACTTTGATCGGTATGAATCGATTCGTAAAGAAACCAAAGATAGAAGTTTAATTAAACCAGAAACTGTCGCGAGTCGTTTCTTTAATGGTGACATTAAGGCGCTTAAAGAAGCTGCTGTTCACCATAATCATAAAGTTGTAGCGGTAGTGGAGCTCGCTGAAACTATGGACGTGTACGACTTTGAAGTTCCAAATACACACAATTTTGCTCTGGCCTCAGGTGTGTTTGTACATAACAGTGCCAAGATGGGACGTGATCGCAAGACACAAGCGATTTTGCCGCTACGAGGAAAAATTCTCAACGTAGAACGTGCTCGTATCGATAAGATGCTGGCTTCCGAGCAAATTAAAAACCTGGTGATTGCGATGGGGACCGCGATTGGAGATGTGTTTGATATCGAAAAATTGCGTTATCACAAAGTAATCATTGCCACCGACGCTGACGTAGACGGAGCACACATTCGAACGCTTCTGCTGACATTATTCTACCGGTACTTTAAACCTCTTATTGAAGCAGGATACATCTACATTGCCCAGCCACCACTGTATAAAATTCAAAAAGGAAAAGATATTCGCTACGCCTATTCCGATCCAGAAAAGATGCTGGTTCTAAAAGACATGGGTGAAGATCCAACAGCGGATATTGCCTTAACTGATGATGAGGAAGAAGAGACGGAAGCAGAAGAGACAACAACTGCTACTACAAAAAAACCGGGCAGAGTGCGTATTCAACGATATAAAGGTCTGGGAGAAATGAACGCTGAAGAATTGTGGGAAACTACTATGAACCCAGAGTTCCGGATCTTAAAGCAAGTGACCATCGATGATGGGCAAGAGGCAGATAAGATATTCGATATTTTGATGGGAACGGATGTGCCGAGTCGGAAGTCCTTCATACAGTCGAATGCCAAGATGGCCAATCTAGATATTTAATTGCGCCAAAATCGCCAGCTACGTTGTTGCTTCCATCGCTCGTTGCCTCACCGTACAAAAAGTACGGCTCGCCAACTCCCTCAGTCGCGCCTAGTATCTGACGATTTATGATCACAATTAATTGCCTTCGCTTGTAGTTATTTTATAACTTTTTAGCACTGCACTCAAAATATTGATTAAATACCTTCTTGGTACTCTTAGAACGTATTTATTATTTGGGTAAATAAACAAAAACCGCTGGCTTGTGCCGACGGTTTTTTGTTTGAGTGACTTGAGTTAGTTTACGATTGAGACGTTTGATTTGAATTGGTTGTTGTTTCGGTTGGTGTCGCCGTTTACGGTTACTTCTACTTCAAATGATTCTACGCCGGTCATGTCATTGGTTTCAAATCCAATGGTTGCTACAATGCGTTCGTTTGGCTTTAGAGCAGTTTGGATTGGGCTTTTATATTCAGTCCCGTTTGGTAGAGTTGCGGTGTAGGTAAATGAATTTGAAGTCTTGGTGCCAAAGTTTTTAATTTCAAATTGAATTGCTCCTTGCGCGTCGTTATCAATACTGTTAGCTGCAATAAATCGGCCGGTGTTATTTATTGTACCAAACGCGAGGATACGTACGCCGACATCAGTAAATCCTTTAGGATTCGATACGGGAATGCCATAAATTGGAGTACTAACCACGACTGGCTTTGGAGGTGTTGAAGGTTTTGGAGTAACAGGAGTTGGTTTTGGAGTAGGGGTTAGTGTAACTGGTTTTGGTTCAGGCTTCGCTACCACAACTGGTTTTGGATCAGGAGTAATAATTACGTCTGGAGTAGTAGTTGCCACTACGGCTACCGGTGAAATCATGGCATTTACCACGGTGATGGTTTTCTCAGTGGTTGCGGCTGGTTCATCAGATTTAGAAGGAATAAAGGCAATGGTGTAAGGAATTTCAGTAAAACGATTGCGTTCTGAATTTACACTGAGGTCAATCGTCTCCACGGCACCAATATCATAAGCTTCGTCACAGGTTACGGTTTCGATACTGTCTTGAGTCGCCCGAACTTCAACTGATACTCCTTCTGTACAGGTATAGGTAAAGGTGAAGGTTCCGTCTTGTTTTGGTTTATTCCACGTAAGGGTAAATGACTCACCAGCATTCGCTACTGCTTTGTTGCTCACTACCACAATCTCTACTGGTTTGTAGTTATAGACACTATTAGCCAAAGAGGCGAGTGAGTTAAAGGCATTGGGCATAAAACTAATAAGTTGAATCCCGAGCCACGCAATAATAATAATCAGACCAATAAATCCTCCAATGGCTAATACTTTTAATATTCCATCTTTACCTTTGTTGTCGTTAACCGTATTTTTTTCCATAGTAATTTCACGCTACCATAAGACAAGTTCCTTGTCAATGAAGGGTTATTTCAGAATCCTCATCGGCGTAGTAGATTGACAAATATATGAATCGTGCTATTATAATAACATTATTAATCTATGAAAAAGCTCGAACATATCTTTGATACCATTATGGCCAACAAAATTACATTTCTCGTAGCTTTTTTCTGTATCTTTACTGTCTCATACGGCGTGTTATACGCTTTAGATTTTTATCCAGAGCCAGTTACTACCTCAGCCACCTCCACAGCACCTGTAGCTACCACCACTATTACTAAACTCACTGTAGCTACCACCACACCAAAAGAAGAGGCAATATCAGATATTGGATCAGATACCTTACCGCAAACCTTATTAATTCCAGCTCTGAGTCGTACCGTACCAGTATTAAATCCAGCCTCCAATTCAGTAGCAGCGCTTGATGCAGCGTTACTTAATGGGGTGATTCGTCATCCTGATTCAGCGACGTTTGCTGATGAAGGAACGATGTTTATCTTGGGACACTCAAGTTATCTTCCAACCGTCCATAACCGCAATTTCCAAGCCTTAAATGGTATCCAGAACCTCAAATGGGGGGATGTGATTACGGTTAATTCAAATAACACCGCCTATACGTATAAGGTTGAAAAATCTTTTAAAGTAAAAGCTTCTGGATATACTGTTCCCGTTGCTGGAAAGGGGAAAACCCTCACATTAGTTACTTGCAATAACTTTGCTACAGATGATGACCGGTACGTCGTAGAAGCCACACTAGTCTCAACAAAAGCCCTTAACTAGGGGCTTTTTTGATTGACAGAAACGATTTAGTATGATACAGTAGTAGGGTAAGTTAGTAGCAATTGTGTTGCTAGCGTGTAACCCTAGGAGGGGTATGAAATGATAAAAGCTCTTTTTGCATTTGCTATCGTACTGATGGCATTCACTGGTGCTGCCTCAGCAGAAACAGTGACTCATCGTGTCGGCGGACAACTTTGGAAGTTTGACCTGGTAAAGGCCTGTCAAATCAAAAAAGTAGTCTGGAACCTTAATGGTATACAGACCACGACCTGGGCCAAGGACGGACGTTTGATCATTGCGGGCAATGAAACAGAATTTGCTTGCCCGCTGAAGGTGGTCAAAAAACGTCGTGGAGGCAATGGCGGAGGATCTACCTTCGTTTCCAACTTGGAAGTTGCAGTGCATCCCGACGGTTCGCCGGTGTTAAATCCAGGTGAGGTGGTTGTTCCTGTGGGCAACACCAACACGGGTAACACCCCAGTGACGGGGATTGGTGGTACCGGACCATATACACCGGTAAACGACCAGCCTGCAACCGCGCCGGATGTTGAACCAGTGGATACGACTCGACCGGAGGAAGTAAGTGCTGGCTTTGGGCCGGTAAACAACTGAGTCGATAGACTCGACAACGAGGGTCTCGCGCTACCAAGCCCGAGACCCTTTTCTATTTGACAATAGCGGTAAAGTATTGACAAATAGTGTTGCTTATGATACACTGAAACAGATATAAGCTCTTTAACAAATGAAGAGTTCCTTGAAACCTGGACCTGTTTGGCCCAAAAATGGAGGCCGATATGGCTCGTAAATTTCTTATGGCTCTCGCAGTCATCTCTTCCACATTTATTGTAGGAGGTGTTACTCAAGCCTCGGCTTGTACTCCTGGAGTTAATTGCAACACTCCGACCGGTGTCGGAAAGGGCGCCCAAGTTCCAGTGTGGCATGTCAAATACTGTGTAATCGGTCCCGCTGGTGGCCCGTACACGAAAATCAACTGTCAGGATCCACAAGCCGTTCATACGGCTCCCACTGGAAACGAAGCAGTTTGCTTTGTAGGTAGCGACAATAAAGTCCATTGGGATTACCAGTGGGCTGTCCGGGAAGGGAATAAGTTCATCAACCGTCGCGTTGGCGGTAGGTGGCAACCAGATTGGCAGTAAATGTTGGGAGGGCGTAGATAATTCTTCACCCTCCCAAATCTAAAGAATCGATTCGGATTCTGAGTGATTGTTCAATTGAACAATCTCTTTCATCCGAAGCAATTCGGTGTAGGTAACATTATAAAATCAAAGTTATTATTTATGACATCAAATATTAAAAAAATTAGTTTCGCGACATTGCTTGTAGCTATGTTGTTAGTTGCAGCATTTTCATTTGCTGGTAACGCATCTGCTGAAGTAACGGGCGGAGGTGGAACAGGCTGTTCTAGTTGTGGCGGTGGAGGATCAACCGGTGGAGGGACGGTGGATGAAGGAAGTGATGGTGGTGGGAGTTCTACTCCAGCTCCAGTATGTAATATTACTGCAAATATCACTTCAGTAAACGCTGGGGGACAATATACCGTTTCTTGGAATGGTCAACCAAGTAGTGCTTCATTTAAAATGAACGGTACTCCAGTACTATCGCAAGATTCAGTCACTGTTACTTTCGACGGACAGTTCGATTATATGCGATATGTCTTGTATGGAAAGAATACTGGTGGCGAATGTTCAAAAGAAGTGGTTGTTTATAAAAACGTTGTAGCTCCAATCTGTGAAATTTCTGCTAATATTTCTACTGTAGATATTGGTGGAAAATATACAGTTACCTGGAATGGTACGCCATCAACAGGTGTATTCAAAATCAACGGCAACTTAGTTGCTGATAGTGGATCAGCTCAATTTACTTTTGTAGGGCCTAACACTGAAAAGTACACTATTACTGGTGTAAACGGTTCAAAGACTTGTAGTAAAGAGCTCATTGTAAGTAAAAAAGTCGTAGAGGTGCCTACACCAATCTGTGATTCATTTACCGCAAGTCCAACTTCAATTGTACGTGGAAATTCTGCAACTCTTACGTGGGCTACAACAAACGCTACCGGAGTGAGTATTAATCAAACTATTGGTTCAGTAGCTGTTGATGGTACACGTGTTGTATCACCAACTAATACTACAACCTACACCCTTACTGCTACGAAAGATGCTCGAACTGTAACGTGTCCAGTAACCGTAACGGTAACTGATGTACCTACACCCCTTACACCTATCTGTAATTCATTTACTGCTAACTCTTCAACAATTAATCGTGGACAAAGTTCAGTCCTTACCTGGAATACTACAAACGTAAATTCAGTAAGTATTAACAACGCAATTGGAAGTGTCGGTGTTGATGGAAACGTAACTGTTTCTCCATTACAAACTATTACCTACACTCTTACAGGAATTGGTGCTAATAATAAGCAAGTATCATGTCCAGTAACAGTTACTGTTAATCAGCCAGACGCATCAATTACCTGTGCTGCAAACGTGAACTTCAGTGCTAGTCCAACTTCAATTCGTGAAGGAAACAGCTCAAGCCTTACGTGGGATACTACTGGTGTAACGAGTGTACGTATTAATAACGGAGTAAACTCAACTAACCTTGATGGCTCAGAAACAGTTTCTCCACGAAGTGATACTACCTACACTCTGACAGCAACGAAAGGTAACGAAACGATTAATTGTCCCGTTACTATCAATGTTGATGAAGATAATAATGGCGGTGGAGGCGGTGGATCATCAGCGATTAAATGTACGCTTAAGATTTCTGACAATAAAATTTCACGTGGCGACCGAGTAACTCTTAAATGGGATACAACCCGCGCTACTGAAGTAACTATCAAAGACAATCACGGTAAAACCTTAATTGATACTGATGGAAAGAGTAGTTCACAAAAGAAAGACCTTTATGATGGTGAATTAACACTCCGTCCTGAAAAAGACACTACGTATACATTAGTAGCAGAGAAAGGAAGTAAAGATAAGACTTGTAAAGTAACGGTTGATGTTGAAGATACGGTAGTGGTAACACAAGTACGTGATCAGCAACCACTCGTAACTGGAATTGCACTTACTAATGTTCCCTACACTGGATTTGAAGCAGGACCATTTATGACTAGTGTATTCTACACACTACTTGCTGCTTGGGCTCTCTACATGGCGTACGTATTAGTAGGACGACGTAACGGTATGAATGCATCTGCATTTACACCGGCTACTATTACTTCTGATATCGTGCCAAGTACTATGATGGTTCCTGAGAAAGTAACCGCTACTCCAGCGTTCTATCAAACTCCCGCACCAGTAGCAGCTACCACTGCCACTGTTGGATATGAAGCACACACTACAGCTTCAGAAGCTATCGAAGCCCAAGCTCACGCACAACACGTATTACTTTCAACTGACGCCATCGCTTACTTTATAGGAGCAACAGCCAACGAAGATCGTACTACAGTGCTCGCTCAAGTTTTGACAGCCGCTAAAGCGTCTTATCCGAGTGAAGAGGGGTGGGTTACAATCACTACCGACCGCATGATTCAACTCGCTCAGTCTAATTAGGTACAAGCGCCAAAATTAACGAATTGCGTTGTTGCTACGGCATTTGCATTCCTCACCGTACAAAAAGTACGGCTCGGATTACAATTACCTAAGCGCCTAGCACTTCATTTAATTTTGACACTTTATCTGAAAACTTAGTATACAAAAACACCGCCGGCGATGAACCGTACCCCAAAAAGTAGACACCACCAGGTGTCTACTTTTGGTATACCTTGTACTATTGTTAAATAACCAATAGATACATGAGCAAACGAATTT
>JAYSSH010000100.1:0-6696 GCA_043720635.1 Candidatus Kaiserbacteria bacterium | reverse complement strand
CAGTCTCTACGGACCTTTGGTTGGTTAGGGTGATTGATGTATGCCATAGGAACTATTGTATTATGTGACTCGTGTTTCCAAGGTATTGAACCATTACGCTAGCATTGACTTTTTTATAAATTATGATATTGTTTTGGCTGGTACAACGCTCAAAATATGAGCATAAAAAGGGGCAGTTCAATGAAAAAAATAGCAGTGTTGGTCGCTATCATGATGGCGATAGCAACAGGTGCAATGGCGGAGGGGAAACGTCCATTCGCTGGACTCTACACCTCATTCGGTGCACATAAAAGCAACGGCAATTTCACGCTCGCGCATCGCGGGCCTAAATTTTCTTTTGGAACTATGATTGATGTACTTTTGGAGGGAAACGTTACCACCTATGAAGGTGGGTATAGACTTCCATTTGGTCACAGCAATTTACGTGCGGGAGTAAATGTCACCGTGCACGATGGAGTAATTAGTGGTGCCAAAAACTGGCACGAACACAAATCCTCTGCGACGTTTGCGGTGGCCTCGGATCTGCGGGTATCTGCCGGTGGTGAACTGGGGCTGGTGCTAGGCAAAAGGGAGAGACTCTATGTCTATGCTGGTGCCGGAGTAGTCGCGACCAATCTTGCGATGGGGATCAAAATTAAAACCCCCTATGGTGACTGGAACAAAGAAAAGGAGGGTGGTGCACTTGGTGCCCTATACACAATTGGTATCGAGTATCAGGCGACAGACCGACTCTCGATTGGCGTCAAGGCCAACCAGATGGCGTTTGATGCCGATAAGGCGTTCGGGTTGGGTTCGATGGGAAGTCAAACGCTTGAGGCAGAATTCAAACAAAGGACCATTGGGTTGGTCGTAAGCTACCACTTCTAAGAATGACGCTGCAGCGGGCTCCCCAGCCCGCTGTTTTTTATTGTCACGCAACCATTGAATTACTTACGATTTCTAGTATCCTAAAGGAATTATGTTAGATATCAAATTTATTCGGGAGAATGTTGACCTGGTTAAGATGGCAGCGGTTAAGAAGAAAATCAAAATTGACCTCGATCGCCTCGTCACCCTTGATGATGCGCGCAAAGCCCTGATGACGGAACTTGAAAATAGAAAAGCCATTCAAAATCAAGTGTCAGGTCAAGTGGCCGTGGCCGCTCCAGAAGTCCGTACGCAATTAATAGAAGAGATGCAAACACTTAAAGTGTCTATTCAGGCAGATGAAGAGAAATTAAAGCCCATTATGGATGAGTGGAAGGCGTTGATGCTTCAAGTACCAAATATTCCTGATATGTCGGTGCCTGATGGCGACAGTGATGCGGATAACGTTGAGGTTAAAGTCTGGAACCCTAATGGATCAACTGACACACCCGCACCACTACCATTCCCGATGAAAGACCATGTCGAATTGATGACTCATTTAAAAATGGTTGATTTTGAGCGGGGAGTGAAGGTGCATGGCTTCCGCGGTTATTTCCTTACCGGGGACGGAGCGAGATTGTCATGGGCCATTTGGAATTATGCCAATGATTTTTTTGGCAAGAAAGGTTTTGAACATTTACTTGGCCCTACTATTGTACGTAAAAGTAATCTCTATGGCACCGGGCATCTCCCCAACGACGCCGAGGACGTCTATAAAACGCAAGACGATGATTATCTAATTGGCACAAGTGAGGTTTCTACCATGGGCTTTTACGCTGACGAGGTCCTGGATAAATCAATGTTCCCGATCAAACACTTGGCTTTTTCACCCTGTTACAGGCGCGAAGCCGGTAGTCACGGCAAGGATACTCGGGGACTCATTCGCGTACATGAATTTTTCAAGGTGGAACAAGTAGTTTTGTGTGAAGCATCCCACGAAGAAAGTGTCCGGTTACATGAAGAAATCAATCGCAATACTGAAGAATTTATTGAGTCGCTAGGAATTCCGTATCACACCGTACTTAACTGCGGTGGAGATATTGGACAAGGACAAGTTAAGAAATATGATATTGAACTCTGGGTCCCTGGTGAAAAGACGTATCGGGAAATTAGTTCCGCGTCGTACTTCCACGACTTCCAAACTCGTCGTTTTAATATTCGCTACAAAGATGAAGCTGGTGTAATGCGCTACGCACACTCATTAAACTGTACCGCTATCCCAACGCCTCGTATTTTGGTGTCGCTGGTAGAGAATTTCCAACAAGCGGACGGAACAATAGCGATTCCTCAAGTGCTACAGAAATACTTCGGTAAAGCTGTGATAGCATAGGGGCAATGTTTAAAAAGACCAGCGCCGTTCATAAAAAGGGCAAAATTAAACGAAGGGTAATTGACCCGAGTAAAATCATGCTGCTTAAACAACTAGCGATTGGTTTAGGATTGTTCACCATCCTGGGATTTTTGGTCAGTATCCTTTGGTACGGAACACGCATTTCGTTTTTAACTATCACTGAGGTTACGGTTGAAGGAGGTGAGACTATTCCGCATGCGGTGGTGGAGAAAATAGTCCGCGACACGTTGGTCGGGACCTATATGGGAATTATACCGAGACAATTTGCGTGGTGGTATCCGCAAGACGAGATTATTCAAAATATTTCCCAAATCCCCCGGATGAAAAATCCAATTGTAGAGCGTGACGGTGGACGACTGCTGACTGTTCGTTTTGATGAGTATCAACCCTATGCTCTCTGGTGTGCCGATCGTACAAGTGAAGATTGTGTATTCATTGATCCAACGGGGTATGCCTTTGGGGCGGCACCAAAATTATCAGGCGGAGCCTTTTTGCGGTATCGAACGCTCGGACGCGATATGGTAGTTGGTACAGCGATGGCTGAGCCGTATGAGCTAAAAACTATGGAAACATTTGTGAGTTTGGTTGAAAGTAATTTACCCTTTGCCATTACGCAAATCGAAACTGATACAGCGGGGGATGTGTTTTATATTGTGTCGGGTGGGGGAGAATTTAAAGCGACGCTCAATGATGATGCACAAAAAGTATTTGATAATCTCCGCATTATTTTAGGGTCAAAAGAGTTTACGGATGTCCGTCCCGGTAGTTTTCAGTATATCGATTTACGGTTTGGTAATAAAGTGTTTGTAAACGAAGAAATCGGTGGAGTAGCGAGTACATCGGCAACCACCACCGAAACCGTACCAGTAGATGAAAGTAAAAAACAAATAGTGCCCGCCGCAACCGATTCATTACCACCACGTCCTGCAGAAGAAGAATTGCCAGTGTAAAATAAAGAGCCCGAAAGGGCTCTTTTTGATCTTGGGGTTGCTCATGGAAGAAAATCGTACGAACGATCGTTTGCTTGAACGTAAAGACATACAGAGTCGAAACTAATAAGCAGAAGCTCTGACCTTTAATTAAAAGTAGTAGCAATCTGTCACCTGAATCACTGGGTCCTAACACTAATTCAGCCGTGTGCATTAGCAGTATGAGGTATAGCAATAGTATGCCTGCCCCTACAATTCCAAAGAACAGTACATTTTTTACAGAGTGCCGCATCTGAACTTCCCTTCCTGTTGAAGTTTTTACGTATTACCGTGATCACGTAACGGATTGTTAGATCATTGTCTTACTATAGGGTTCTGCCACGGTATCTGCCCATTGTAATTTAAGTTGTTGTATAAAAACTTCAATCATTTCTGGGGTAAAACTTACATCATACTGGATTTTGATGGTGTTGTAGTCAGATAGGTCATGAACTCCTCGCTCACGACAGAAAACATCAACGTGACGAGGTATTGGTTCCAGACACGCAACTGCGTTTTGCCAATTTTGGCGGGCAGTTACAATGGTAAATTTTTGCACAATTCTCCTCCCTAAGTTGCAATTACGTGTTCTTCTTGTACAGTACAACCTAAGCAAAGTTTTCGCAAATACCAATACTATGAGTAATTTTTGGCATACTATCCCAACACCCATCCTGGCAGTAGCCCCGATGGCGGATGTTACTGATGCAGCTTTCAGAGTAATGATAGCGAAGTATTCTAAACATACCCGGGCAAACGGCACCGTAGGCGGTCCTGATGTGATGTGGACGGAATTTGTGGCCGCTGACGGATTAGTCAGGGCAACTCCTGCCGGAAAAAAGAAATTAATGATGGATTTGCTCTATAGTGAAATAGAGCGGCCCCTCGTGGCGCAATTGTTTACGCGTAACCCTGAGCATATGGAGTACGCGGCTGCTTTGTGTTTAGAGTTAGGGTTTGATGGAGTAGACATTAATATGGGGTGTCCGGCTGGCGCGATTATTGACCAAGGGTGTGGAGCAGCGATGATTAAGACTCCAGAACTGGCGGTGCAAATAATTCGCGCAGCTAAACGTGGAGCCAAAAGTGATGATGGTGGGATTCCGGTATCCGTTAAAACCCGTCTTGGTTACAATAATGATCAAGTGGACGAGTGGATACCGGTATTACTTAATGAACAGATTGCAGCGCTGTCGGTGCACGCCCGGACGCGTAAAGATATGAGTAAAGTGCCCGCCCGGTGGGACCGCATCGCTCGGGTGATGGAGTTACGAAATGAACTTGCTCCCCAGACAAAAATAATTGGTAATGGCGATGTACTATCCCGTGCCGATGCGTTTGCAAAAATTAAGCACAGTGGCGCTGACGGCGCTATGGTCGGGCGAGCGTTATTCGGCAATCCCTGGTTTTTCCATCCGACAAAAGGTCTCCCGCTGCGATTTAAAGTGCTACCGACCCACGGTGTGCCCCTGGAGAATATTTCCGTTAGTGATACTTCAGACACTGCAATTGAATATGTATCAATCCCGAAACGTTTGCGAGTAATGGTTGAACATAGCTACCTGTTTTGTGAATTATTGCCGCACAAGAATTTCTCCGTTATGAAAAAACATTACAAAGCGTATGTAAACGGGTTCCCTGGTTCTGTACCGTTGCGTCAAGAACTTATGGCTCAAGATACGCCAACGGCTGTGGAGGCAATAGTTGCTAAATTTTTAACACATTCAGGTAGTACTATTCACTAGAAAAACTTTTGTCCCCGAAAAAATTTAAGTAAATACACTCGGTGTAGTATAATGATAGTGATGTCAGAGATTTTGCATGCGAATATTTTCTTCTTGATTGCGAGTATTGCGACTATAATTTTTTCTATTATGGTTTTCATTGCTATGTATGGGGTCATTAAAATCATTGCATCTATTCGCGCAATTTTAGAGAAAATTGAGGCGGGGAGTGATTTGATTGCAGAAGATATTCACGCTGCCCGTGCCTTTGTCGCAGGTGGAGGCATAATCTCGCATCTCATTCGTTTTGCGACGCGCTTTAAAGGCGGTGGTCGCAAAAGTCGTTCCTCACGCGTTAAAAAAGAACTTGTTATAACTGATAAAGAATAATATTTGTTTATATGGCAACCAAAAAATCAAACTCAAACGGGGAAGTGCTGACCGATGGTCAAAAAATTGGATTGGGTGTTGGACTCACCGCTGCTGCAGTCGCTGCAGCCGGAACATACTTTCTGTATGGCAGTAAAGGAGCCAGTAAAAACCGACAAGCGGTAAAAAGCTGGGCCCTCAAAGCCAAAGCTGAAGTATTAGAAAAACTTGAGACCGCCAAGGAAATGTCCCGCGAAGAATACGAACAAGTGATTGATACAGTAGCGGGTGTGTACACTGACCTTAAACAAGCGTCAAAAGTAGACATTTCAGGTTTTAAAAAAGAAATGAAGGATTACTGGAACAAGATTGAAAAAACCGCTGCTCCAAAAAAGAAAGTGGTAAAGAAGGCAGTTAAGAAAGCCGCTCCAGCGGTAAAGAAGGCAGTTAAGAAAACGGTAAAGAAAGCTGCAACTGCAGTTAAGAAAGCTACTGACTAATTCAGATAGCTAATTAAACAAACACTCAGGCGTTCAAGCGCCCGGGTGTTTGTTTATTGTGGGGATTAGTCGTACTCAGGGCAATGCTATTATAGAGGGTAATGATTCGAAGTAATTGGTTCTTTACGCCTCTAGCATTATTTATTTGGATACCCGTTTTTTTAATTGGGGTATTTTCTTTGCAGTCTGATGGCGTGAATAAACAAGTGGTGTTATCGGCAGTCCCCACGTTACCGAGCATTACGACTCTTCCGGAATTAACGACAGAAGTATTTCGGGTTTTTGATGTAACCAGCGGTTCAGTCATTATGTCGAGTAATGAAAAAAAAGTGGTACCTATCGCTTCGGTGGCCAAATTATTCGCGGGAGCAACAATTGTGTCGGCTATAAATCTACATGCTACGACATCAATTACCTGGTCAGATCTATCTGCTGAAGGGCAGGCGGGAAAATTATCGTATGGTGAAGAATACACGTATCAGGAGTTACTCTTCCCTTTGTTACTTGAATCCTCTAATGACGCAGCTGCGACCATCAATCGCTCTCTAGACGACACCTTACTTGCGATAATGAATACAAAGAGTAAAGAACTCGGGGCAGTAGACACTACATTTACCGACCCTTCCGGTTTTAACGATGACACCGTTTCTACGGCGCATGATCTGCAGTTGTTAGTAACATCAGTGTATACAAATCAACCGCACATTTTTGATATTACGGTGTTGCCACATTATATTGGTACGCAAACTGGCTGGATGAATAATAATCCGTTTATGGGGGGTGAAGGATACCGGGGAGGTAAACATGGATACACGACTGCAGCCGGGCGTACCATCGTTGCACTGTATGACGAAGAAATTAATGGACGCATTTTTACA
>JAYSSH010000099.1:0-6700 GCA_043720635.1 Candidatus Kaiserbacteria bacterium | reverse complement strand
TATTTGGAAAATTACCGGCTGAGTCTTTATATAATATTGCGGGTCTAGATGAAAGTGAACGACCATTTGACAGTGTTGGTAAAAAATTTAGTCAACGGTATCGTTGGTTAATCCTAAACCTGGTTACTGCTTTTTTTGCAGGGTCGGTTGTGTTGGCGTTTAAGGATACCGTTGAACAGCTCGCAATTTTAGCAGTTTATATTCCGATTGTTGCGGGGATGGGCGGTAATGCCGCGAGTCAGGCGTTTGCCGTTATGGTGCGCGGCATTACGATGGGGAGCGTATCAATAGAAACTGGATTTCCAGTAATTTGGAAAGAAATTCAAGCGGGTGCTCTAAACGGGTTAGTAATTGGAGGTATTGTGGCTATTATTTCAGTGATATTTAACGGGAGCTGGCTTTTGGGAGTCGTAGTAAGTCTATCGATGATTATCGTTCATATTGTGGCAGGCTTGTTTGGAGCGTTTGTACCACTCGTATTGAAACAATTAGGTAAAGATCCCGCCTCCACCTCAATGATTTTTATTTCTACTGCTACAGACGTATTTGGGATATTGGCTTTGCTCGGTATTGGATCTCTTATCTTGTTATAAATCGGAACTTCCATACATAGCTCATATCTAAAAGTTTTTATTTGCAATTAATTACGTGAATAATGATCATAGTATTGCTATTGCAAGTCTTTAACACAAACTATTTTTTGTGCTGACAATTGCCACGAACTACCAGATCGATTGAAGTAATATCAAAATCGGGAATAGAAAGGATTTTACGTAGTTCTGCTTCAGGGGCATTGAAGTGAAGTATCTGCTCACAATTATTGCAAATAGCGTGATGGTGAGGATGAGCCTGGTATTCGTATTTGGCCTCGTTGCCCTCAAGGTGTAATTTTTTAATAATTCCTTCTAATACAAATAAATCGAGGTTGCGGTAAATGGTAACAATATCAATACTGGGGAGGAGCTTGTGAATATCTTGCGCCGATAAAGTCCCGTGACTTTTTTTGAGAGTAGTAATGATTTCTTGACGGTGTTTAGTAAGTCGCATACACATCTATTGTAAGGTGAATTGCGTACGAATGCAACTTATTTGCATAAATTGTCAGGCTTTGGTATTATGCAAATCACTTGCAAAAGTAATTGTTTTAATAAATAAAGTATTTATATGGAAATTGAAATTTTCTTGGCAGCACTCCTGATCATGACCGCTTCATTAGCTGGAGTTATTTTTACTGCTAAAGTTGCGCGTGAGTTTTTAGCAAGTCGATTATCATTTTTGGTGTCGTTCTCCGCCGGCGTATTTTTAGTAACGGCAGGAGCGTTGGCACTTGAAGTGTTTGAGATTTTTGATGGGTATCTCTGGCAAGGTATTGGGCTTATTGTAGCGGGATATGGATTAGCATGGCTCGTTGAAACGCTCATGCCTGAATCACATCATCACCATGATCCTGATGAGCACGATGGACATAGTCATAATCAAGCCGGAGCCCGTAAATTGCTCCTGGGAGATGCTATTCACAATATTGGCGACGGAATTATTTTAGTCCCCGCGTTTTTAGCATCTCCAGCATTAGGGTTGGCAGTTACAGTCTCGATTGTTATTCACGAAACGCTGCAAGAAATATCTGAGTTCTTTGTGCTAAAGCAGGCAGGCTACAGTACCAAGCGAGCCCTTATGCTCAACTTTGCAACTTCGAGTACAATTCTCATTGGTGTAGGGATTAGTTATTTAGCAATCGCTTCTCATGAACTTGAAGGAGTATTACTTGCTGTGGCGGCCGGATTTTTTATCCATGTAGTGATCCATGATTTGCTCCCGAAACGAACTCACCATGAGTCATCTCGCTTGTTTCTACAGCATGTGTTACTGGTAATCATAGGGCTAGTACTTATGGCAGGGATAGCTAATGTGCTTGGAGAAAGTCATGGTCATGATGAGGAACCACACACCCAAGACGATAAGCAATCGTCCTAGCGTTTAAGCATTACTACGACTTATTTGGTATACTGACGGCATATTCATTAAGTAATATTCTATGTTCTGGTTCATCGTTATTGTGCTGGCTGTGATCTTATTGCCGTCGATGTTGTACGTAGTTAAAGGGAAGACAGCGGCTATTTTAGAAACCTTTGGTCGCCCTCATGCTTTAGCGGTATTTCCAGGATTACATTTTAAGCTCCCGTGGCCAATTACCACCATTGTGTCGCGGGTTAATCTCCAGCTCCAAGAGATTCACGCTGACGTATCGGTTAAAACAAGCGACAATGCCTTTATGATGTTGCCAGTAAAAGTGCAATATAAAGCCAGTGATGATGCGGTCGGGGCCGTGAAAGCGCACTACGAACTTGAATCTCCAGAGAAACAAATTACGTCATATGTTTTAAATAATGTCAGGCAAACAGCTTCAGGGATGGAAATGACGGAGCTGTATGCTAACCGTGATGCGGTTGAGTCTCAAGTGCAAACAGCCCTCTCGGAACAATTTGCACGATTCGGATATAGTATTGAAAATGTGTTGGTAGATGAGCCACAACCAAGTGTCGAAGTCCGTGATGCTTTTAATAAGGTGATAGCCAGCAAACGACTGATGGAAGCCGCGCGCAATGAAGCTGAAGCCGCTCGTATTAAATTGGTCGGCGCTGCGCAAGCCGAAGCGGAAAGTAAAAAACTTCAAGGCGAGGGAATGGCGCAAATGCGAACAGCCATTGCACGCGGTCTTGAAGAAGCGATGGAGACAATGCTAAAGGCTGGATTACAAAGTGATGTGGCGATTCAATTTCTGACTGACACCAACCGTCTTGATACGATAACGAGCGCAGCGAGTCATGGGAACACTATCATTATTGATGCGGGTTCTAATAAAGATTTGGCCAGTATGGCGGCCATGCTAGAATCCGTCAAAAATAAATAAGACATCCAAAATAGTGAATGAAGAAATGAGCGTAGCGATTATTCTGAATTTATGTCCCGATTTTTCCTCCTAAGGAAAATCGCTGGACCGCATTTCGTCGTTTCTCTACACGAAATGATACTCATCGTACAAAAGTACGCCTCGCGATAATTTCCTTGCTTCTTACAGAAGCTGTACACTTTGTCGCTACTTTTTCGTTACTTCAAAAGTTAGCTGGCAAGGTCTTGCGAAATGGGTCCCATCCCATTTCTCACTCCTAGAACTGGACTCATTTTTGAACGTCTTACTGATTATTTTTATGTGAAGTATTTAAAATTATAAAAGTAAACAGCGGTGGGTTTTACTTGCCGCTGTTTGCTATACTGTACAAATGAATATTCAAATATTTTTGCTATTATACGCGGTGAGTGTGCCGGTGTTTTTTGCGATTGATATGGTGTGGTTGGGGTTAGTCGCAAGTAATTTTTACAAGACCCAATTAGGGAGTTTGCTGGGGGATATTAACTGGACGGCAGCCATTATATTTTATTTAGTGTTTCTGGTCGGGCTAACTTTTTTTGCTATTTATCCAGCCGTGTTAAAAAATTCACTTCTGACGGCGGCAATTCTCGGAGGGCTGTTTGGATTTTTTACTTATGCTACGTACGACCTTACTAACCTGGCAACCTTAAAGGGTTGGCCATTATCGGTAACTATTGTTGATATGATTTGGGGGACTATCCTAGGGGCGTCAGTATCAGTGGTGACGGTGCTTATGTACGGTTGGTTACAGTAGAGTATGAAAAAAAAGTTAGGACTTTTATTTGTAGTGTGTGCAGGTATGCTGGCCTATGGTACCTATATACTTTTTCAAAACCCTCAGTGGTCTGGATCAAATTCAAATGTAAAAGTTGCAACTACTAGTCAAACTGTTATGAATGCTATAAATGGAGTTGAACCAAACCTTGAAGCAGTTATTGCACAATGGTATGCGCCATTAACTTCATTTACTCTGGGGCGGATTTCACTGCAAGCCTCTATCGCGGATACCAATGAAGAACGGGCTCAAGGTTTATCGGATACCCCGTACATTCCTGCTGGGATTGCAAAATTATTTATATTTGACACGTCTGAAAAATGGAGTTTTTGGATGAAAGATATGAATTATCCGATTGATATATTTTGGGTAGACGAAGGAGGAAGGGTAGTACATGTTGTTGAGTTTGCGTCACCTGATTCGTATCCAGAAACATCTTTTGTTCCTCCCGTTCCCACAAAATACGTAATAGAAACAAAAGCTGGGTTTGCGCAAGAAAATACGATTGGCGTGGGGGCGGTAGTGGGGATGACAGAAATTTTACAAGGACGTCCTGAATAACTTGTATTTGATAGTATTTATTGTATAATGTTTATGCATGGTAATCGCCTTACTCAATCTTGAGTGGGGAGGAAAGTCCGGACACACCCATACGGCGTAAGCTTTATGGAGACAGGTAGCGGGTAACGCCCGTCTACCGTAGCAAATTTATTTGGTACGGTACGAGATGCGAGCAGAGACGTCCCGATCGAAAGTGACGGAATTCCTTAGTATTTTCAAAGGAATAGCTTATAGGGTAACTTATAAGGTGAAACGGCTAAATTCTTACCCGTGTGCAAGGCCGTGCAGTCGAGGGCAAAGTCAGTAGTCATTATTGGTTTTGCCCTCGACTGAGAGCCGCATGAGGTGACTGGTAACAGTCATCCTAGGTATATGATTATCCATACAACGAAAGTTGTATGACAGAATCCGGCTTATGTGCACAAAAACACTCACCCTCGGGTTGAGTGCTTTTTGTATATGGTATATTTATAGGTAAGCGTTTATTTTTTATTCTTTGTGCCTATGGAGACAGCCACTTTTGTACCTAAACTACCAACCAAGCCCGATCAAGTCGGACGGTTACTGCGAAAAATTAGTCAGCTAATTTTCGTTGCCACCATAGTTTTAATGCCGCTCTTTTTTGTTCCAGGAATGGGTGGAATGGCATTGTTTCCAAAAGTTTATTTTGTGGTTTTTGGATCACTTTTGTCACTTTTATTCATGTCGTTAGTAATACTACGACATGGTTCTATTGGTGTTCGACAATCTCCGTTACTTTTGGCATGGTGGTTGATAGTGGCCGCGGGACTATTATCTGCATTTTTGGCACCTAATTTTTTGGCGGCACTCTTTGGCGATGCGCTTGAGATTCATACGGTTGGGTTCTTAGCATTGATTGGATTAGTGATGAGCTTGACGCAAAGTGTGGCAAATACTAAACGGACAACTATGGTTATGTATGGTTCATTAGCTGTGAGTGCCTTAGTAGTGTCACTGTTATTTCTTGCGCGGGTGCTTATTGGTCCCGAATTTTTGGCATTTTCAACATTGCAAAATGTGACTGATACCATGATTGGTTCTTTTAATGACCTGGGGTTGTTTATAGGTTGTTTGGTCATGATGGCGCTCGTTGCGCTCGCACAACTAGAATTACCAAAACGAGGTTTAATTGGTGTGGGAATTCTCTTAGTTTTTTCTTTGGTGGTTCTCGCGTGTATTAATTTCTTTTTTGTCTGGGTCATCATCTCACTATTTAGTTTGATGCTTCTCATGTATATGTTAACTAAAGACCGTTTTGGTATCACCGCTACAACCAGTATGAATCACCGACCACTTCCATTTGGTTCGGTTGGATTAATTGGATTAGTCTTCTTTGTTTCGGCTATTTTTCTAGCTGGAGGCAGTGCTATCGGAGCTTCAGTCTCAAATCAAACCGGAATTAACTATATTGAAATTAGACCGTCACTTTCAGCTACCACAGATATCTTGCGACAAGCATATTCGCAAAATGCGTTTACGGGTTTTGGACCTAATCGCTTTACTGAAGCCTGGAGTCAATTTAAAGATCCAACAATTAATAACACCATTTTTTGGAATACGCCGTTTAATGCTGGAGCAGGCTTTATTCCGACCTGGTTTGTTACCATGGGTATTATTGGTGTATTAGCGTGGATATTGTTCTTTGGCTTGTTTGTTTATACGGGTTATAAAGCGCTCTTATCGACTGTATCAAATGATAGCTTCTGGTTCTTTATCGGCACAATCTCATTTGTGGGTGGTCTATATGTGTGGATATTATCATTCTTCTATGTGCCTGGGCCAACCCTTTTGTTACTAGGGGCAGTGTGTACTGGTACATTAATTGTAGCAAAACAAGTATTAGTACCCAGTGCTCAAAAATCATTACATCTGTTAAGTAACAGTAAAACCGGGTTTGTACTAATTGCTTCGGTAATGATCGTAATCATCGGCATCTTTGCAGTAGGGTACGGTGCGACCAAGCAAATGAGTGCTGCGTATATATTTGCAACTGCAGCCGCAGAAGTGACGACAGAATCATCTGATCCAGTGTCTATGATCTCAGAACGTATTGCCCTTGCGTATTCGTTTTATCCTACAGATACGTATGCTCGCAGTTTGGCTAATTATCAATTAAGTTACTTAAATCAGTTGCTGTCAGTGCCTACGCCATCAGCCGAACAACAGCAACAGTTCCAAAATGCCATTTCAGCTGCGCTCAATGCGAGCACTCAAGCAATTGCTTTAAAAGTCACTGATGCCCGCAATTGGCAAGTGCTGGGAGATATTTACGGTGGGTTGTCACTTCTTAATATTGAAGGCGCGCAAGCTCGGTCGTTTGAAAGTTATGCTCGAGCCGAAAGTCTTGATCCTCAAAATCCATATTACGTATTACTAAAAGCAATTATGACTGCCCGGGGAGGTAATGCGAG